>JBCBSO010000530.1:0-3191 GCA_039819205.1 Actinomycetota bacterium | reverse complement strand
CGATCCCGCCGGGGTGGGTAGCGACGACTGGGCGGTCGTCGCCACCGGCGGGGTGTTCGAAGGGTGGAGCGGCGCCCACGCCGGCGCCGCCTCGACGACACTCACGCTTGACCCGAACACGCCAACCTCGCTGACCGCTGAGTTTGCGCCGTCACCGTTCACCGGTGGTTTCACGGCCTCGTCGATCAGCTGGGGTTCGATCTACGACTCGCTCTGGCTGCAGACACGATGGATGGACGCCAGCGACAACGGCGACACCGTGGTGCTCAGCGGCCCGATCACCTGGCACGGCGTCGGCTCCGACGACGACTACGAGGGAGCGATCGACTCGATCACGCTGCAGGTTCGCGACGGCGACATCATCGACGCTGAGGTCGACGGCTACCAGGACACCATCTTCACCTACGACGGCACCTCCATCCGGTCGCAGATCAACACGGTGCATGGCGTCGAGTTCGATCACGACACGCAGGTGCTCACGATGCAGGTCGGCGGGCCCGGCGCCTCCGGGGCCTGGGTTCACGAGATCGCGCTGCGCGCCGAGCCGGCAGCAGTCTGACCGGCCCATCGGCGACCGGAAGCGCGCAGTGAACGCACAGGAGGCGCTCAGGCGGCTGGGCGCACAATCGAGTTCGGTCCCGACAGTTCCAGGTCGCACAAAGGAACGAACGCACATGCCCTCCGCCTCAGCACCGGTCGCCAGTACGGCGCCCACCACGACTCGATTGCGCACGCTGCGGGTGTTCACCGCCACGATCGTCGCGCTCGCCGTGTCGATCACTGCGGTCGCCGCGCCAAACGCCACCGTCGAAGCCAGCTCGAAGAGCGGGTGGGAGCTGCAGTACGAGACGTACGCGATCAACACGGGCTGGCTGATCGGAGGGTTCATGAAGGACCGCGCCGAGGGCAAGGCCGGACCCTTGAGTAGTCCGCACATCGACCCGAAGAAGCGGACCTGGAAGATGGCCGACACGAAGAAGTACGCATTCATCGCCGGAATCGGCATCGCCGTCGGCGTCGCCGCCGGAACACTGCCCAACGCAAAGGGAGCGTTTCAGACGACGATGCTCGTCGAGCTGCAGAAGGTCGCCGAGCAGCTGGGCGGCGCGATCATGCAGGTCGAGTCGATGGTCGACCAGACCGGCACGATCATGCAGGCGCTCGACGTCGCCGAGTTGAATCTGCAGACGTCGATCATGAACTCGGCCATCTCCCCGGTGTGGACGTACTACTTCCCACCAGGCGTGCCGAACTTCCAGATGTTCCAGAGCGACCTGATCACGGACCTGCAAGAGGACGAGCCAACGATCCCCGACGATGAAGCGTGGCACGCCGAATTCGACGATTTCATGCGCACGATCCAGCGCGAGGTCGGCGGGCCGACGGTGGCGATGCGCAACACCGCGCTGGCCTTCACCCCGTTCTACGCCGGGGTCTTGGCCGATCCTCCAGCGTACGACGCCGTCGACGAGACCGGCGAGGGCGAACTCGGCACTGAGGATCAGTACTACACCGCACTGTGGTCGGAGGTCTTGCACCACGAGGCGGTCTCGGCGATCGGCACCGAGATGCTCCGCGAGCGACACCTGTACTTCGCCGATATCGACCCAGACAACGCGCCGTCGTACGCCAGCGAGGCCGAGACGGCGATCGCCGCGCACCTCGACTTCCGCCGTTCGTTGTACAAAGCGGCCGGTCAACCCGTGGGCAACGATGCGTTCACGGTCGTGCACGACAACGGGGCGTGGTGGTTGGTGCAAACCGACTCAACGGCGCAGAACGACCCTCGTCTCGAGTGGTACGACGGATGGGCCGACGGCCCGCTCGGCTACGCCGCGCCGCTCGCCGACACCACGGTGAACAGCGCTGGTGTTCCGTCGCTGCACACCGCCACGTGGGCCGTCTCGACGCTGGGCGACGAGGACGCGACGATCGAGGTCTACCGCGATGGCACCCTGGTGGACACGTTGTCCGACGGCGGGCGGGTCACTCCTGGGCCGAACGTCGCCGAGGTGACGCTGACCGACGATCGCGACGCAGCAGCAGCAGGGACGGGCTGGTGGCTCGTCGCCGTACCCTCCGACGACGGCCCGCCGTTGCTGCGCTGGGTAGGCGACGTCGACGTGCACGAGACCACGACCATCGACGTCACCGCCGGCGAGTGGTCGTTCCTCGCCGCAGAGTTCGCCCACCCGTGGAGCACGGTCGAGATGACCGTCGACGGTCCCGGTGAGATCGAGGTGTGGGAAGGCGGTGAGCTCGTCACCACCATCGAGGAGTCGGACATCAACGACGACGCTGCCCTCGTTCCCGAGTGGATGCTGATCGCCAACGAGGATGCCGAGCTCACCTTGACCACCGACGATCAGGTCGCGGCCGACCCTGACGTGCCGATGGCGCTGTTGGCAACCGGCGAACACCTGGTGTCGTGGGGCCCGAGTCTCGGACAGGGCGACCTCGTGATCGACGTAACGCCGGGAGAGGTCGTCGCCGTCGATGCGGTGTACTCCGCCGACGCCCCCAGGCCGGTCGATCTCACCGTCGACGGCCCCGGCTCGGTCGACGTGATCCGCGACGGGAGGGTGCTCGACACGTTCGACGAATCGTCGTCGCCGCGGTCGTTCGACGTCTACGCCGACGACGTCACGGTCACGAGCGTCCTCGACGACGTGCCCTCGTCGGGATGGGCGCTCTACGCCGCAGCGACGACCGACGCTGAGTTCGACGGATGGTCGGGTGCCCACAGCGGCACCGCAACCAACGTCGTCCAGCTCACGACGCAGGCCACGAAACTCGACGCCGGCTTCTCCTGGGTGCCGACGACCTTCGACCTCAACAGCTCGGCGGGCGGACGCGTGGAGCGGTACGACGACGGCCAACTCGTCGACAGCGACGCGACCGGCACCACCTTCACCACCGATTCGGCGTTGACGGTCACCGCCGACGAGAACGACGTTCCGAGCTCGGGACCGGCCCTGCTGGCTCGGCCCGACGACACGTATCGCTTCGTCTCGTGGTCGGGGGCGCACGACGGAGCGACAACGACCACGATCGAACCCGCGCCGGGTGAGACCCTCGCCGTCGGTGCCGAGTTCGGCACGGCGACGATGAACATCGAGGTCGGCGCGGGCGGCGCGGTCGAGGTGCACCGCGACGGCATCCTCGAGCAGACGATCGACGCCACTGCCAGC
>JBCBSO010000529.1:0-3200 GCA_039819205.1 Actinomycetota bacterium | reverse complement strand
ATGGTCGGGCCACTCGATGAACAGACCGTCGTAGTCCTCGATCAGGGCGACCGACTCGTCGAGGCTGAGCCCGACGAAGTCGGGTACTCGACACTGCTCGAACAGCAATTCGACCGTCGATCCGCTCTCCACTTCGGAGTCGGGTGGAGGGATCATCGCCCGCACAACGCTTCCACAGCCGTTGCCGCGCGTTACCTGCAGTCCCAACGAGGTCATCACCGTGCGCGCCACGTCTTCGGACTGCCCGGTCACGTCGGGGACGACAACATCTTCAACGCCGCCGCCCGGTGTCGTGGCGGCAGCCGAGGTGTTGGTCGCTGCGGTCGATGGTGTGGTTGCTGCCGCCGAGCCACCGGTCGCTGGTGTTGACCCGCTCGGCCCATCACCTCCACCACGAGCGAGCAGCACGATGGCGACGATGGCGATCGCTGCAACGATCATCCCGGCGCCGAGCAGCGTCGATCGACTGGGGGAGCGGTTCGATGGCGAGGCCGTGCCGGTCGTGGTGCGCGCGGCTGGCGGTTCGACGGCAGGCGGCGTCGCACTGTGCGCAACGACACCTGGTGATGTGACAGCGGCGGGAGGTGGAGCGGCAGGCGGCGACGGCGCCTGTTGTTCGACGCGAGCTGCTGCGTCGAGTTGTGCACCGAGCTCTCGCATGGTCGCCGGGCGATCGGCGGGGTCGTGCGCCATCGCCCGCGCGAGCGCTTCGGCGACCGCGCCGTCGAGGTCGGCGCGACGCACTCGCGGGACCGGTTCGGTGGCGATCCGCCGCAGCGTCGTCACCACTCCGCCGGATCCATATGGGCGGTCGCCGGTGAGCGCGGTGTACAGCGTCGCGGCCACGCCGTAGATGTCTGAGAGTGCGGTCCCCGACTGGCCCTCGAGGACTGTCGGATCGGCGTATGACGGCGTGGCCCGGATTGTCAGCGTTCCGGTCTCCTCGTCGTTGACCAGGGTGGCGATACCGAAGTCGACGATCTTCGGCTCGCCCCACTGCGAATACAGAACGTTCTCGGGTTTCATGTCGAGGTGCAGCACGCCATCGGCATGGGCATGGGCGAGGCCGTCACACAACTTCGTGCCGAGCCGCACGGCCTCGTCGGGAGCGAGCGGGCCACTCGAATGAATCCGGTCGGCCAACGAGCCGCCCGACAGCAGCTCCATCGCGATGAACGGACGGCCGTCGTCGGTCGTGCCCGACGTGTGCACCACGCCGACATTGGGATGTCCGGAGAGCCTGCCCATTGCGCGCCGCTCGCGGTCAAAGCGTCGTTCGGCCGACGCGTCACGTAGCGGCTCGAGCACTTTGATCGCCACATCGCGGCCGTGCCGCACGTCGGATGCGCGGTAGACCGTCCCAAACCCGCCGGCGCCGAGTTCCTCGATGATCTCGAAGCCCGGAATCGACAGCGACCCGAAGGGATCCGGTGGCGACGGCACGCCGGGACTGTACCAACGCCGCTGCGTGCGCCTCACGTCGCTGAAGCACCCTCGGTCGCCGATGGTTGTTGGCCCACTGGCGCGGGTCAGCTGGCTCCAAACTGCCAACACGTGCCGCTGGGCTGCGGTCAGCGGAGGGTCGAGTTGGAAACAGTCGGCGTGCCGCGGCCAAGGAAGAAGATCCCGGGGAACCCGGCCGTTTCGAACCCGAGGCTGGGGTTGCGGGCAAGGTCCGACCCAGTGATGAACACCTCGCCGCTGCGGTTGTTCGACACGAAGAACACTGCGCCGCCACCTTCGTTCGCCGTGTTGTCGTGCACCACGGTGTCGACGAGGCGCAGGGTCATCTCGTTGCCGTCGAGATAGATCGCCCCACCGTTCCCGCCGCCGGGAGTGCCGGGCTGGGCGGGATTGGCGCCGTTGCCGATCGCCCGGTTGTTGGTGAATCGGCTGGCGTAGATCTCCCACGACACGCCGATGCTCGATGTTGCGCCGCCGTTCGAGCACACGTTGCCCTCGGCGGGTGAGCCGCCGAACGTACTGCGTGCGACGATCACTGGGCGCCCGTCGAATTGGCTCAGGGCGCGCACCGCGGCGCCTCCCACATCGGGGCCGACCGAGTCGCAGCGATTCGCCGTGAATGTGCTGTCGACGAGTTTCAGTTGCCCGCCGCGGACGAAGATCGCGCCGCCGCCACCGCCCTCGAGCGTCTCACCGGTGCTGTTGCCGCGCGTGAAGTGCAGGCCCTGCACCACCAGCACCGGGTGGTCCTGGTTCTGGCAGTGGGGCGTCGTCCACACCTGCGCCTGGTCGCACGTGTTCTGGTAGAGAATCCGTCGTTGGCCGCCGCCGCTCAAGGTGACCAGCCCGCCGCCGTCGAGGACCACCAACGGCGACGTATTGACGACCTTGGCCGTCTGCTGCATCTCGATCGTCACCGGATCGGGTCCGCAGTCGAAGGTGATCACACCCCCGGCGGCCACCGCAGCGACCACCGCGGCCGACGTGCAGCTCGCCGCCGTGCCGTTGCCGATCACGCGGTCGGGTCGTGTCGTGTCGACGGGTCGGGCATGCGCGGGCAGCGGCGCATCACCGCCTGCCCCCGGCGGAGTGTCAGCGGGTCGCATGCGCACCGCCCGCTCGGTGGCCGTGGCGGCGCGGTCCACCGTCGTTGTTTCGCCGGTGACAAGCGGCGCGCCGACCGCGACCGCCATACCGAGCACGACCACACCGGCCGCGGCCCTCCGCGCGCGGCCACCTCTCACACGCCCGCTATCGGCACGCGAGCGCGCCGACTTGAGCGGTTGTTCGCGAGTTGTAGCGTCGCCGGCCATGACGGCATCACAGGTCTTCGCCTCGCCATGGGGATTGGTCGGCCCCGGTCTGCCGTTCGGGTCACTCGCCGAGATGTTGCCCGCGGTCGCCGACGCGGGTCTCACCGGCATCGAGATGCCGGTGATCGCCTTCACGGCGTTTCCCGAGGCCGTGGGCGAGCTCGACGAGCAGCGGCTGGCCGCTCGACTGAGTGAACTCGGCCTTCGTCTGTTCCCGATGATCCTCACGTTCGGCCGTTCTTGCGACGACCATCTCGCCGACTTCGGTCGACAGCTCGAACTCGCGACTGCGTGGAACTCGCCAGTCGTCAACGTGCACGGCGGCGCCGACGCGTTCGACGACGACGACGCCCGCCGATTCCTGCGCACTGCCGGTGAGATCGCTACCGAACACGGCATCGCGTTGTCGCACGAGACGCACCG
>JBCBSO010000528.1:0-3200 GCA_039819205.1 Actinomycetota bacterium | reverse complement strand
GATTCCGCGCTGCACCATCTCGGGCATCTTGCCGAGTTGGGTCACGCCGTAGCTCACCTTGAGGGCGGTGGTCGGACAGTGCACCACCGACACACCGGTTTCGGCCATCACGTCGAGCTCTCGCTCGTCGAGGTGCACGCAGTGCGTGATCGCCACGTCGTCGGCGAGCACGCCGAGCTCGGCGAGGTGGACCATCGGACGCTGACCGAACTCGGCGATGAACCCGTCGGGGTCGGTCTTGGCCGGTGACATGTGAAAGCTCATGCCGACGCCGTATTCATCGGCGAGTTCGCGTGCGGCCTTCCACAATGGATCCGAACACGTCGTGTGACCGACAAGAATCGACCACGCACCGAGCCGGCCGTCGGCGGCCGACGCATACCGGGTGAGCTGGTCGGACAACCGGTTGACCGCGTCGTCGGTGTCTTGTCGGTACACGTCGGGTTCCGGTGGCAGGTCCCACGCCCAGGCGCCAATCCGGCCACGGATACCGACCTCGGCGAGCCCGTCGATCACCTCGGGGAGGAATCGAATGGTCCCGGCCTCGAGAAAGGTCGTGGTCCCGCTGCGCAGCATCTCCACGGCGGCGAGCTGCGCGGAGCAACGCTCGTCATCGGCGTCATATGCGGCGTACAGGTTGGTCAGCCACACGAACACGTTCTCCTCGAACGGTGTGTCGTCGGGGACGTAGCCGCGGGTGAGCGGTTCTCCGGTGATGTGAATGTGGCTGTTGACCATCCCCGGAGTCACCACAAACCGATCGCCTCCAACCACCGTTGCGCAGTCGTATCGGTCGGCGAGATCACTGGTCTTGCCGACGTCGACGATGGCGCCATCGCGGACCACGACCGAGCCGTGGCGAATCACATCGCGCGACGCATTCATCGTCACCACGTACCAACCGTCGACCCGCAGATCGGCGGGGATCGGCTCGCTACTCACGATTCCCCCTCATGCACGCCCGGGACGGCCGGACGGTCGGCAATCAACACCTGTTGGAAACCGATCGGCTCGACGATTCGGATCCCGGTGAAGCCGACGTCGCGCAGCCACGACCCGACCTCATCATGACTAAACGTTGCGCCGTGTTCGGTCGAGGCCATCATCGTCGTGCCCATCATGAGGGCATGCCCCGTCGCCGCGGTGCGGCGAGCATCGCTGAAATAGTCACCGATGACGACGCGCCCGCCGGGCCGCACGGCGCGATGGGCGCGGGCGAGTAGACGTGGCGCAGACTCACGACCTTCGGCGCGCAGCACGTGGCCGAGGACGACGATGTCGAAGGCATCATCGTCGACATCGATGTGGTGGTAATCGCCCGGGACGAATTCGACGCGCCCCGCCACGTCGTGCTCGACCACCTTGCGTCGAGCCACATCGATGACTCCTGGGAGGTCGTTGACCACGGCGGTGGCATCCGGGTTGCCACCGAGGATGGCGATGGTCCACGGGGCGCCGCCGGCGCCCAGGTCGAGCACACGGGGACGGTCGAGCGCGCTGTACCGCAGTTGTAGGTCGGCCCTGCGGGCGCAGCGCATGATGGTGGTAAACGTCCCTTCGACCAACGGGACGTAGAACGCCGTTGGATCATCCTCCACTGGACGCGCGGGACGTCCCTTGCGCACCGTGTCGGTCAGCGAGCGCCAGTTCTCCAATGGGCCGGGCGACACCGGGATGAGGTCGACCATCGACGCGGCGCCGTCGCGCAGTAGGTACCGACGCGCCGTGTCGTTCAACTCGACGCCACCGGCCCGGCGCTCGAGGAACCCCATGGCGACGACTGCGTCGAGCAGCGCATCGAGGTGTGGAGCCGACACGTCGAGTTCCAGCGCCAGAGCGCGTGCGTCGGTGCGACCGGCGCGCTCGATGGCCTCGAACACGTCGAGCTCGAGTGCCGAAACGAGGGCGTGGAATCGACCGAACCCGTCGACGACGTCCCACACCGGCGCGGACGTCGGCGGCTTGTAATCGGTCCAGGGGCGACCCACGTGGGCCATGGTGTGGGTCTTCTTGAGCTCTGGATATGGCGAGTCGACCATGACGTCGTGACCAACTATGGACGCAGCACGATCTTGCCGAACACGTCGTTGGCCGCCATCTGTTCTTGTGCTGCGGCGGCGTCGACGAGCGGATACTCGCGGTCGATGGGCACGGCGAAGTCACCTCGGCAGAACTCGTCCCACACCGTGGGGAACTCGTGCGGTTCGTACGGGCCCGAA
Source organism: Actinomycetota bacterium (assembly GCA_039819205.1). GTDB lineage: Bacteria > Actinomycetota > Acidimicrobiia > Acidimicrobiales > Ilumatobacteraceae > JABSQH01. The sequence continues at coordinate 981 of JBCBSO010000528.1, read as the reverse complement.
CCGCGGATTGACGCGGCCTGGTGAAAGAGGAACCCGAGGCTGGGGATGGTCGCTTCATCTCCGGAGGTGTTGCCGCAGTTGACGAGCCGGCCACCGACCGCCAATGCGAACACCGATGCGGCGAAAAGCGCCGTCCCGACGTGGTCGAAGACCATGTCGACACCGCGGCCATCGGTGACCTCACGAGCCCATGCCGCAACATCGGTCTCGCGGTTGTTGGCCACATGTTCGGCGCCGAGTTGTGTAGCGCGCTCGAGCTTGGCTGCGCTGCCTGCGGTGGCCAGCACCGTGGCGCCGGCGCTCCGCGCCAGCTGGATACCGGCCACCGAAACGCCCGAGCCCGCAGCGTGGATCAACACGGTCTCGCCAACACCCAGGCCGCCCACGACGAACAACGCGTGTGCGGCGGTGAGATAACAGGTGGGGAAACACGCGGCATGCTCGATCGGCATGTCGTCGGGAACCCCGTACACGTGTGACGCCGGAACCAGACAACGCTCGGCATAGCCGCCGTCGACGGTGGCCCCGATGATGCCCAGCTCGCCGTAGAGGTCGCCGCGGCCAGCGAGCTTCGACCCGTCGGCGACGCCAGCGAGCGATGGGTCGACCACGACCCGGTCGCCGACGCGTACATCGGTGACATCGGTGCCGACCTCGGCGACCGTCCCCGCCACGTCCATCCCGGCGATGTGCGGCAGCGCAAAGCCAGGCATGTGAAACCACCCGTTGCGCTGCACGATGTCGAGTCGGTTCAGCGCACAGGCTTCGACGGCGACGACGACGTCCAGCGGACCCGGTTCGGGATCAGGGACGTCGACGACGCTGAGGACCTCGGGTCCACCGGGGATGTCGTAACGGGCGGCGCGCATGGTGGTGGTCGTTGTGCGGTAGCGGGGTGCGCCGCGGGGCGCCCCCCCCGACCCCCCCATCACAAGCCGGAGGCCGCGCGCGGGATTGCGAAGAACACAAAAACCAAGTAGC
>JBCBSO010000527.1:0-3208 GCA_039819205.1 Actinomycetota bacterium | reverse complement strand
CGACATCATCGGCGCCGGGTTGAAGAAGTGGATGCCGCACACCTGCTCGGGGCGCTCGGTGACCATCGCCAGCTCGACGACCGGCAGCGTTGAGGTGTTGGTGGCGATGATCGCTTCAGGCTTCGCGATGCGGTCGAGCCGCTCGAACAGCTCCTTCTTCACGTCGAGATCCTCGACCACGCTCTCGATCACCAAGTCGCAGTCGTCGAGGGCGTGGAGATCGTCGGTGACCGTGATGCGCGACATGATCTCGGTCTTCTCGTCCTCGGTCATCCGCTCCTTGGCCACGTGGCGCGACAAGCCCTTGTCGATGCCGACGAGTACCGCATCCGCCCCGTGTTGGGTGCGAGATCGCACGATGGCGTCGGCGCCAGCGCGAGCGACCACCTCGGCGAGCCCCGATCCCATGATTCCCGAACCGAGCACTCCGACACGCCGAATCATCGTCATGCCGCGACCATATCTACCGGTTGGTAACTGGGCCAAAGGTCCGCACGCGGCTTGGCCGACGGTCGGGCTATCGGTGGGCGAATCTCGACAGTGCGGCGGGCGCGCATAGATTCGTCGCCGAGCCGGCGCCCGACGGGCACGGTGGTGCCCATCCATGTTCGTCCTGCTCGCGCTTCATCTCGTTGTCGGCGTCTCAATCATCGCGGCTGGGCGTGTGCTGGGACGGCGGGCGTTCCTCGTCGCCGCCATCCCGGCGGTGGCGATGTGCGGTTACGCCATCGCCCACGCGGGTGGAGTGCTCGACGGCACACCGGTGACCGAGTCGTATACCTGGATCTCCGGTCTCGACCTGGCGATCGACCTCCGACTCGATGCGTTCGCATTGGCGATGGTCGCGCTGGTGTCGGGCATCGGCGTGCTCATCTGCGTGTACTCGCTCGGCTACTTCGCCGACGACCACGACGACGACATGCACGGCAGCGGCGACGCCGACCCGGCCGAAGCAGACGACCCGCCGCCGGCGGTCGGTCGCCTGGCGGGCGTGATGGTGCTGTTTGCCGGCTCGATGCTCGGCGTGGTGCTCACCGACCACCTGATCGCACTGTTCATCTTCTGGGAGCTCACGTCGGTGACGTCGTTCCTGCTGATCGGCAACGACGACCGTCAGCCCCGCGCGCGAGTCGCGGCCAACCAGGCGATTTTCATCACGGGAGCCGGCGGGCTGGTGCTCCTGGCCGGGTTGATCTTGATCGGGCAGGCGGGCGGCACGTTCCGCTTGTCGGAGTTGGCCGCCGACCCACCAACGGGAGGCCTGGTCAACGCAGGATTGGTCTGCGTACTGGTCGGCGCGTTCACCAAGTCGGCGCAGGCCCCATTCAGCAGCTGGCTACCGATGGCCATGGTTGCGCCCACACCGATCAGCGCGTATCTGCATTCGGCGACCATGGTCAAGGCCGGGGTGTACCTGGTGGCACGGCTGGCACCGCTGTTTGCCTTGGATGGGGCATGGCGTCCGCTGGTACTGGTCGTCGGCGCGGTCACCATGGTGATCGGCGGCCTGCGGTCGATGCGCCAGCACGATCTCAAACTGCTGCTGGCCTATGGCACCGTCAGCCAGCTCGGGTTCATGATGCTGCTGTTCGGCGCCGGCGACTATCACATCGCCGAGGCCGGCATCGTCTTGTTGCTGGCCCACGCGGCATTCAAGGCTGCGCTGTTCATGGTGGTCGGGATCATCGACCACACGCTGGGCACCCGCGACATCCGCCACATCGGCCGTCTCGGTTCTGGCTGGCGGCCTGTGTTGGTCATCGGTGTGATCAGTGCCGCGTCGATGGCTGGACTCCCGCCGCTGCTCGGCTTCATCTCGAAAGAGAAGGCACTCGACGGCTACCTCGAGCACGCCGACTTCACTGGAGGGACCGCGGTGCTTGCCGTGATCGTGGTGGCGTCGGTGTTCACCTTCGCCTACTCGGCACGGTTCGTGCTCGGTCTGTTCGGTCTGTATCACGAGGGGCCGCTCGACGATGCGGCTGCTGACTCCGGTGAGCATGGCGCCGGCGCGCAGCATGGTCACACCCCCACAGTGTTGTTCTGGGCGCCGGCCGCGCTCCTCGCAACGTTCACGGTTGCGGCGGGCATCGCACCAGTCATCGTCGATCGTCTCGTGGAAGCCGCAACGGTGGCGCTGTATCCGGGCACCGAACCGAAGCCGGTCGAGCTGTGGTCGGGCTTCACCGCGGCGTTCGCGTTGTCGCTCGTGATCATCGGTACCGGCATTGCGCTCGCTGTGGCGCGCGCACCGGTGGAGGAACTGCAGCGCCGGGCGTCCAAGGTTCTCGCACCGCTGCCCTCGGGCGAGGAGGGATTCGTCGCCGTGCTCGCCGGCATCACCGGCACCGCGCGCCGAGTCACGGCCACCCTGCAAAACGGGTCGTTGCCGATCTATGTCGCCGTGATCGTCCTGGTTGCGGTTCTCGCTCCGCTCACCGGGTTCGCGACAGCGTTCGACTCGCTCCCCGAGTGGGTGGGCACACCCGTCCACGTGGTGATCGTGGTCATCATCACCGCAGCCGCGCTGGGCGCGTCGATCGTGCGGCATCGCATCGCGGCAGCCTTGATGCTCGGTGCGGTCGGCTACGCGATGGCCGGCCTCTACGTCGCCCAGGGAGCGCCCGACCTGGCACTGACGCAGTTCTCGATCGAAACGCTGAGCACCGTGCTGTTCGTGCTCGTGCTGCGCTTCTTGCCGCGCTCGTGGAGCATTCGTGCTCCAGCGATCGCCAATCCGCTCCGCCTGGCGGTGGCGGTCACGGTGGGTGTCGGCATCTTCATCTTCGCCATCGTGTCGAGCGAGTCGCGCGACGATGTGCCGCAGCCGTCGATGTCGGAAGAGATGGTCGACGCCGCGTTGCCAGAAGGCAAGGGTCACAACGTCGTCAACATCATCCTCGTCGACTTTCGCGGCTGGGACACGATGGGCGAGATCAGCGTGTTGGTCGTCGCTGCGGTTGGCGCCGTCAGCCTCGCCCGAATGGGTCGTCGGCGCAATGACAAGGATGCGCCTGTGTTTGAGGAGGAGGTCGAGGTTGGCGACCTCGATGCCTCCGGCCTCGAGCCTGGCGCCGACCACGACGAGCTGGACGACGCTGCCGCTGTCTGGCTTATTCGTCGACATGATGCGACGGATTATCGCCACGAGCCGGGGCGTCAACACCGAAACGACAGGCGACAAGGCGCTGCCTCCGGTGGAAACGCT
>JBCBSO010000526.1:0-3211 GCA_039819205.1 Actinomycetota bacterium | reverse complement strand
ATTCGAAACCGACCCACAAGGGAGAGTCACCGCGACCACCTCTCCAACCGGGGTTCGCGAAGAACGAGAGTACGGCCCGGCGGGGCCGCACGCTGGGTTGCTGGTGCTCCGGCGTTCAGATGCCGGAGGTCTCGCACTTGAGCATCGCTACTCGTACAACGCTTTCGGGCACCTCTCTGAAGTCGTCGAGCCTACCGGCGCGGTGAGCACGACGGACTTTGATGCACGTGGCCGCGTCGTACGTCGTCGGGTGCCTGACGTCGGTGGTCTCCGCGGCGAACATGCCATTCACTACGATGGTGAGAGTCGGGTTGTTGGCATCCAGCGACCGTTGGGTGCATACGCAGAGCCGTCGCTTGTTGGTTCGGGACTCCATGACGAGGTGGAGCGCGATGTTCTCGGCAACCCGCGCCGCGTTGTCTTCAACGCGAACACGGGCTCCCCACGGGAGTATCGCCTGTGCCACGATCACGAGGAGCGACCCGTTCGCATCGCCGACGCCGAAGGGCGCGTTCAGCAGCTGCGGTACGATGAGCGTGGTCTCCTCCTTCGCCGAACGACGTTCGGAAACGATGACGCCATCGACGCAGTACGGTTCGTGTATGACGTCGCGGGGCGCCTGCAACAGCGCCTCGACGGCGCTAGCGATTGGCGTTCGACCCGGTATGAGTACGACGCATTCGGGCGGCTGATGAAAGTGGAGTCGCCGACAGGCGCGCGTCTGACCTACGTGTGGGGGAAGGATGATCGCCTCGTCGAGGAGCGGGCCGACGGTGATCCCGGAGATGGAAGCACCAGAACGCTCTGGCGGAGACGATATGAGCACGACGCGCGCGGTCGGACTGTGCGGGAGATCGAGGCGTCATTCAGGGAAGATCCCAACAGCGGCGTCGAACTGGTGACGCAGCACGAGTACGACGCAGACGACCGCCTCGTTCTGACCGTCGATCCTCGGGGCGGACGCACCGAGTTTCAGTATGACGGCGTCGGGCGCGTTGTGCGCGTCGCCGATCCAATGGGCAATGTCAGGACGGTTGTCCACGACGATCTTGCGAGGTCGCGCACAACGACATTCCTCGAAACGTCACCCGGCGGGGTCATCACGCGATCGAGGCACGAGATTGCCGATTCGCGTGGACGCGTGGTCGAAATGGCGGAGGCTGGATCGAAAGAGACACGCTCATACGATGATCGTGATCTTCCGGTCGCCGATACGCGAGTGGATGGTGTGCGAGTCCTTCGAGCATTCGACGCGTCCGGTTTCCTTGAGAGCGAAGTTCATGACGCGGGTGGCCTCGGTGTGCTCAATCGATGGAAGCGCAACGATCGTGGCGACACGACGTCCTACATCGATCCGACGCAAGAGGTGACGACCTACGCGTATGACGGCATCGGTCGATCTGTGTCGATCATCGAGCCCGGCGGCGCCGGTTCGACTTTGTCGTACAGCCCTGAGGGACTCGTAGCCGAGGAAGAGGTCTCGGGCGGTGTTGTTCTGAACTACGGGCACTCCGACGCGGGTTTGACGGCGTCCGTCGAGTCAACCGCAAGTCCATCCGTCGCGCCACTTCCGAAGCATGAATACGAATACGACGCGCTCGGCCGACTCGTCCGTGCACGGCGCCCGGGTTCTGACATCTCCCGCGTCTATGACAGCCAAGGCCGACTCGTTCGAGAGTCACACAACGGCTTTCAGTGCGAGATTCGGTATGACGATCTGGCCGGCGTGATCGAGCGTCATTGGCCGGATGGGCGCGTCGAGCGCCAGTTCGTCGATCTCAACGGCTTCACGACGCGAATTGACGTCACAGCCGCTGGCGTCCTGGGAGAAGGGCCGGCGACACTCGCGAGTTACGCGGCTCAAGGCCCGAGTCGCCCCGACTCGGGCGAGCTGCGCACCGTCGCACCATTCACGTTTGCGTACGACGAACGAGCGAGGCTCGTCGCGCAGTCCTACGCAGGGCCTGGCGGAATCAATGAGTCGTGCGCCTACCGCTACGACAGCGCCGGACGGCGTCGGGTGACACGTCATGAGCAGGCGCCCGCGCTGGTGCGGTACCATGGGTTCGACACACGGGACCGGCTGCTGCTGGCAGCAGAGGAATTCGCCGGGCCTCCTTTGGGATCCGGCAGGAGCCAGGGCGAACACGACGCTGCCATCGCCGACTACGCGTCGGCGTCCGCCACGGCAGCGATCATGCGTGAGTTCGAGTACGACGCTTCTGATACGCGAACGCGTGCGCGAGAGGCAGGAGCGGCGGATGTTGTGTACGCCCAGTCGGCTGGACATCGCCTTACCGCCGCCGGCGCTGAGACGTTCACGTATCACGACATCGGAACGCGCAAGAGCGACGCCAGCAGGAAGTTCGACGTCGATGCCGTCGGACGTGTGATCGCGGTCCGCGATCATGCTGGTGGCCTTCGGGCCTCGCTGGAGTACGACGCGCTTGGGCGGCCGTGGAGGGTGACCGACGCAACTGGACGGGTTCGCGAGTATCGATACTTTGGCGATGAGCTGTGGCAAGAGGACGCCGACGGTCAGCCCATTCGTCAGTTCACGCCGCATCCGTTCTTTCCACGTTGCTCGCTCGCCGTGCATCGGGAGAGCAAGACGTACGCATTGCTGCACGACGCCGTCGGCACCATGATTGGAGCGATCGACGGTGCAGGTGCCGTGGTCGAGCGATATCGCTACCGGCCATTCGGACTGCCCAGCATCTACGGACCAGATGGCACGCCACGTCAGCAAAGCCTTGTTGGCATCGAGCCCGTGTTCGCCGGTATGCGCTATCTCCCGGAAGTCGAGCTGTATCTGACCAAGGCTCGACTCATGGACCCGGTCCATGGTGTCTTTCTCAGCATCGACCCCATGGGCCATCGCGACAGCCCGAACCCGTACGCGTACGCGGCACAGAACCCGATCGATCTCATCGACCCAGATGGTGAACTGGCCTTCCTGGGTTTTCTCGTGATCGTCGGAGTTGGCGCCCTCGTTGCCGGGGGAATGAACGCCGTTCGCCAGGGCGCACAGATGATCGATGATCCCGAGAAGGAGTTTTCCTGGGGTGAGTTGGCCGTGAGCGCCGGCCTCGGCGGCGCACTTGCTCCCGTGCTTGTCGTCGCCCCCGAACTGGCGGTCCCGCTCGCAGGCTATGGGGTCGCATCGGGCGTCAGTGAGCTTGCGCAGGGCAACATCACGACAGGGTCCTTT
>JBCBSO010000525.1:0-3214 GCA_039819205.1 Actinomycetota bacterium | reverse complement strand
TGATTGTAACATAGCTGCCCTCCCCATGGTCTTCTATAGTCGAGGCATAAATTGATAAAATATCACCACCATTATAAATGGCATTAGTGCTTTGAGAAGCACTATTACTATATATATACGAACATGATAAATAAAGGCTGCCTTTATTAAATATGGCGCCGCCATCTTTCGCCTTATTGTAGCTGATCGTGCTTTGTTCGATTGTTAGCGTGCCTGTATTGTAAATGCCGCCGCCATTCGCGGCCGACGTTCCGCCGGTAATCGTGACGTTATCGAGTTCAAGTGTTCCGGCATTCTGCAGCCCGGCGCCCGATGCGCTCGTCGACGCGCCGATGATGACCAGGTCGTCGATGTCCACATTCGCCTTTGCCACGACAGACAGGCCGTAAGGGCCCGTCGCAATGGTTTGACCACTTCCGTCAATGGTTATTTCATTGGTGTTGGTATAGGTCTGGCCGGAAATCGTCGCCGTGCCGATCGAGAGTTGTTCTTTGTTAGCGGAAAGGGCGATTGTCGAGCCCTCCGGAACCTCCGCCGCCGAAAAATCGATGAGGACGGTGCCGTCCAGGGTCGCCGCCTTTTCGATCGCCGTGCGGAGGGTGTATTTTCCCGGCCCGGGGCTGCCGTCGCCGCCGACATTGACCGTATAGGTGTAATCGGGCGGGGGCGGCGGTGGTGGCGGTGACGCGACATATTCGAAGGCTCCGAGATCGACTGTACCATTGACGATTCGGTCGTAGCCCGCCTCACGCTGATCATAGGCAGTGTAGACATAGAGATTGGTGCCGGCGTCGATTGCCGGGCTGTTTTGCTCGAGCGCCAGGGTGTCGGTGGGCCCGCCATTATTGGTGAGATCGCCGAGCTTCGGGTCGCCGGTAAGCGTGGTGCCGCCGGTGACCGTACCGGAGCCATCGCCGATGAGATTGACGCCCTGCCCGGTCGCGGCACTGGTCAGGTCCTTCTCAGTGGTGTTGAGCGCCACGATGCTGTTGGTAAGCGTCAGCGTGCCGGATTTGTTGTCGACCCCCCCACCGACATTGTTCGCGACCGTGGCATTGTAGAGGTAGACATCGGCGCTACCGATCCCGACCCCGCCGCCGGCCGATGCCGTGTTGCCGGTGATGGTGACGTTCTCGAGATCGAGTGTACCGTCCGCCGCGTAAATACCGCCGCCGGGACCGCCGGCGGTATTGGCGTTGAGCGTGCTGTAGCCCACCACGAGGTCGCCTTTGCTGTAGATGGCGCCGCCGCTTGCATCGCCGGTCGTCTTGCCGCCGGTCAGCGTCAGGCTGGCGATAGCGACATCCGTGTCCGTGGCGATATTGAAAATCCGTGATGAGGATTTGGCGTCGATCTTCTGGCCGGAGCCGACGATCACGACGTCATCGGTCAGACTCAATTCGCCCGAGGACAGCGTAACGGTATCGACCGAGCTTTCGAACTGAATGAAATTGAGACCGGCGGTGGTGTTGGCGCTGGCGATTGCCGCGCGCAAGCTGCCGCTGCCGGAATCGGCCTCGGTCGTCACGGTGAAGGTCTGGACGACCTCGTAAGCGCCGAGATCGACCGTCGCGGTGCCGTCGCCATCGCCGTCGATGATTCGTGAGTAGCCGGGGCCGCGCTCGTCATAGCTCACCGAACGCGGCACCACGAGATTGCTGCCGGCATCGATCGCCGGGCTGCCGGCCGCGAGTGCCTGCGTAGGCACCAGACCGCCATTGTCGGTGAGCGTGCCGAGCTCGGGGTCGACGTTAAGAACGGTGATGCCGGTAAACGAGCCGTCGGCGACGAGGTTCTTGCCGGAAGAATAGATGGCAGACTGCTCACCGGCGACGTCATAGCCCTTATTGCCGGCGAAAACGCTGTTGGTCAGCGTCAACTGGCCGTTACTTGAATAATAGGTGTAGACACCGTTGCCGGAATTTTCCGAGACCGTGCTGCTGGTGACCGTCACAACGCCTTGGTTATTGACGATGCCGCCGGCAAACCCTCCCGTATTGCCCGTGACCGTGCTGTTGAGGACGTCGAGGGTGGCGTCGCGATCATTGAAGATGCCACCGGCGCCTGCCGATGTGCCGTTGGCATTGCCGTAGACGGTGACACCGTACAGCGTCAGATCCCCGGAGTTCGTGATCGCGCCGGCCCGGGTGCTGATGCTGCCGCCGGTGATCGCCAGGCTCTCGATCTCGACCGTGGCGCCGGAGTCGATCGTCAAGACCTGCGAATTGCCGCCAGCATTGATGATCTGGCCGCCGCCCTCGATGGTGAGCGCGCCCTCGATCTCGAGCACGCCACTAGTGAGTGTGATCCGATCGCCCTGGGCGATCTTGAATTCGATCGTGTCTTTGCCGCTGCGATTATTGGCGTCATCGATCGCGGCCCGCAGACTGCCATCGCCCGAATCAGCGGTCGTCGTCACATAGTATGTCGCCATCGGCCACCCTGTCCCCCTGCCGATCCACCGGTTTCAACTCATAAGCGCTGGCGGGCATTGGACAAGTTACAAAAATTTCGCCGCGTCAAACCATACGCTGAAATTCTTGGCGGCAAGGTGAGGCTTTCTGGCGGCGGACAGGCCGGGCTCGAAGCTAAGGCGGTGTCGGCTAAGTGAACTCGGAGCAGGGTCGATGCGCAAAGCTGCATGACAAGTCCAGTCTTTTGTGTAGACTGAGCGATGAGTCACAGGGGCGTCCGCCGCTTGGTGGGCTGAGAGGAACCCTTTGAACCTGAACCAGATCATGCTGGCGGAGGGAGGTGCTCGGGGTGTTTGACGGGGACCATTCCCCTAATCCAAGTCACCCGGCCTCCGCTGTTTGGAGGCCGCGATGACGATATCTCCTGCCAACGCTCTTGTCGCAATGCGCGCGGTTAAGCCGCTCGTCCATTGTATTACGAACTATGTGGCGATGAACGTTGCGGCCAACACTTTGCTGGCTGCCGGTGCATCGCCCGCTATGGTCCACACCCCGGAAGAATCCGGAGAATTTGCCGCCATCGCCGGCGCGCTGACCGTCAACATCGGCACGCTGTCTGCGCCCTGGGTGGATAGCATGAAGGCCGCCGCCGCCGCCGCGCATGCGGCCGGAGTGCCTTGGGTGCTGGATCCGGTGGCCCATTTCGCTACGCCTTACCGCGCTGAAGCGGCCCGGGATCTACTCGCTCTCCAGCCCGATATCGTGCGTGGAAACGCATCCGAGATCATAGCGCTCACCGG
>JBCBSO010000524.1:0-3219 GCA_039819205.1 Actinomycetota bacterium | reverse complement strand
GGGCTCCGATACCGGGCTGACCCTCGGACTCGGCCAGCATGCGCTGGTACGCCTGTCCGAGGCCGTGCCGGTCACCGGGGGCATCGCGCTGGAGCTGCTGGACGACGAGTCGGCGTCGTGGATCGCCGAGGACTTGCTGCCCGCCAAGGACGCGCCGCACTCGGAGGGCATTCCGCTCGTCGTCAAGTCCATCGACACGGGCGCGGGCCCCGTCGTGTACGCGGACAAGGACGCGCCGGCCGTGGCGGGCGAGGTTGGCGTTGCCCCAGCGGGCATCGTCGGTGACCTCGGTACCGAACCAGGGCGGCGGCTCGAAGGCCATGGCCGTTGCGGCGTCGGCGAACTCGAGCTCGGTCATCACCAGGCCGGCAAAGCGCCCGGAATACACGTCGATCTCGACCTCGACCACACCGGTGTTGGGCGCGGTGTCGAGGGGCACCGTGTAGCGGAGCTTCTCGATGACGCGATCGCCGGCCAGCGGCCACAGCGCACTCGCCTGGGCGGCGTCGATGGGGACTTCGACCTCGGTGCGCGTGAGGCCCACGCCACCTTTCACGGTGAGTAGGTGTTGGTCGTCGGTCGACCGCACGCGCACCTCGACGTGGCCGCCGCCCGGATCATCGATGGCCACGTACCCTTGGCGCAGCGCTGTGCAGCGGACGGCGCGTGCGAGGTGCGGCTCGACATCGCTGCGCGTTTCGACCACAAAGGCCCGCTCGATTTCGTTCACTCGGCCTCCTGCCAGAGCTCCCAGTACGCGCGCAGTCGCTCGTCGAAGCGACGTGGCGACTCGACGTACAGCACCGCGCCACGGTGGATGGCACGCGCTTCGAGCGTCGCCCGCCGCTCAGCGACGAGGCACCGAGCGTGGCGCACCGGATCGTCGCCGCCGAACTCGGCGGGGTGCGCGGCGAGCAGATCGTCGAGCACTGCCAAGTCGTGCGCAACTCCCAGATCGTCGGAGAGATCGGACAGCGCTGCGCCGAGCGGCCCGAGCACCGTTGGTGCGGCGTCGTGCAGAAGGCGTACGTGGTACCAGTAGCCCTTCACCCGTTTGCGCCAATCGTGCAGCCGTGTCGCCGTCGGGTCGGTGCGCGCCCGCGCCAGCTCCTTGCGCCCCGAGCGGTAGTTGCCGACGATGCCGGGCCCGATCGCGGCCCACCCATCCTCGCTCAGGCGCCATTCGTCGATGCCGCCGTGGACCTTGGTCAGTAGTGCGCTGGCGCGCATCACGTGGTCGGTCATCGCGTCGAAGTCAGCGGCAGCGGCGTCGGCTCGTTGGTGCAGGCCGGCGACGACCGGCGCAACGAGGGCACTGTCGGTGCGTCCGTCGACGGTGGCGGCAAACGCGTCGGCCAGTGCCTGCGCGTCGCGGGCGCCCGACAACTCGCGGGCGGCTTCGCGCACCCGCGCCGTTGCCCGGGTGTACCGGCGACCGAGCGAGGGTCTGACCATGTCGAGGAGGGCGCGCACCTTCTTGCAGCGCTTGCGGCAGTCGTGCACCGCTTCGGCCGCGGTGCGGTCCGTGTCGCCGCTGAGGTCGGCGAGCGCCTCGTCGATCTCCTCGGTGGCAATACGGCGGATGGCCATCGTCGCCGTTTCGGAGCGCTCCAGTTCGTAGGCCATCGACCCCCAGTCTGCCGTCGCCGATCTCCAAGCGGTAGAGGCGTCCGGCATGAAGTGGGCTCCTGCCCGTTCGCGAATCGATCGCCGCGTGAGCGCGCCGCGATCGGGTGAGTTGCCGCGGCTACCGTCGTCGCCATGGCGATGGAGCATCGACGTTCGCGGCGCACTGCCGTCGGCGGGATGATCGCCGTGGGCGTGGCGGTGGTTGCCGTAGCGGCGTGCGACGACGACGGCGACGAGGGGACCCCCGACGAGCTGTTGCGCATCGACAGTCCGGCGCAGGTCGACCCGAGTTTCGAAGGCCTCGACGGGCGCCAACCATAAGCCAGGCCGGCCGAGGCCGCGCGGGTAGGGTCGCGCGCCGCGATGGCGACGCTGCGCTTCAACTTCGGCACGATGGGCTCGGGAAAGAGCACGCTCGCGCTGCAAATTCACCACAACTTGTCGAGCCGACAGCTGTACGGCTTGCTGTTGACCACACTCGACCGCGAGGGGCGCCAAGTCACCAGCCGGCTCGGCGTCGCTGCCCCAGCCGTCGAGGTCACTCCCGACCTCGATCTGTACCGCCTGACCGCCGAGCACTGGCCGATCCACTACTTGGTGTGCGACGAGGCGCAGTTCTACACACCCGCACAGTGTGATCAACTGGCGCGGGTGGTCGACGGCCTCGACGTCGACGTGTATGCCTTCGGTCTACTCACCGACTTTCGCGGCAAGCTGTTCGACGGCACTCAGCGAATGTTGGAGATCGCCGACACCCATACGCCGCTGCAAGTCGAAGCGCGCTGCTGGTGTGGAGCCCCGGCCACGCACAATGCCCGGGTGGTCAACGGCGAAGTGGTGTACGAGGGCGAGACGGTCGTGGTCGGCGACACGAGTGCCACTGCGACGCAGCCCCTCTTCGGCGACGACGTGCGCTATGAGTTGTTGTGTCGCAAGCACTTCCTTGCCGGCGACCTCGGGAGCTAGTGCGTGTGACGTATCGAAACCGGGTTGGTCTGTGTCTGGTCGTCACAGCAACCGCATCGGCCTTCGCTCTCGCAGGCGGGGTAGCGGCATCGCCTGCCACTGAGCAGCCGCCCGTGACGTCGGGCGTCGACATCGTCATCGATTCAGGACTCGATGATGACTCCTTTCTGATTGGCAATGCGACGGCAATCAATGTGCCGCCGGGAGCGGGCTATGTGTCCGTCTACGGCGGCGACTTCGGCGGGACGTCGACCGTCAACACTTCAGGTGTTGCCACAATGCCCAACCTCTTCATCGTCGATCCGGCGAGCGATGGCTCGATCACGGCCCGGGTGGGTGGTGGCAGCGAGCGACACGTGATCGTCGACTCGGTCGCCCGCTTGAAGAAGAACCCCGCCACGGTCATCTACCCGTCGCCTCGTCGCGTGCTCGACAGTCGCGTCGCCGGGCTCGCGGTCGTGCCCGATGGCGAACTCACGGTCGACCTCGGTGAACGCTACGCAGGTCGTCTCGCCATCATCAATCTGACCGTCGACCGCACAGCCGCCCCAGGTTGGCAGGCCACGTATCCGTGTGCCGACGGCTATCAAGGCACCTCGTCGATCAATCTTCGAGGCGGTGGTG
>JBCBSO010000523.1:0-3226 GCA_039819205.1 Actinomycetota bacterium | reverse complement strand
GCCGAAGTCGCTCGTGCGGTCGCGGGCCCGGGCAACAGCACCATCGAGACCGCACGAGCGACTTCGGCGGCCTGCTCGATGTCGTCGGCGACACCGTGGGGTACGCGGCGATTCCGCTGGGGATTGCGGTTGGCATCGACAGTCGAGCCGCCTGGGTGGTGGTCGCCGTGTTGTTGGCGACGTTCTACATCAACGCCATCTCCTGGACCTACCTCTCGGCACTGCTCGAAAAGCGATCGCGTGACGTGTCCACCCCGACGAGTGTTGTCATGCCGCGCGGACTCATCGAAGGCACCGAGACAATCGTGATCTTCGCCATTGCCCTCGCCCTACCGGCGACCGCAACCTGGATCTTGGGAGCAATGGCGGTCCTCGTCGCAGTCACTGCACTCGAGCGAGTGATCGTCGCACGACGGTGGTTGGCGTCATGAACCGAGTGTGGATCCAGCGGATCGTCGTTGCGGCGATCTGGCTCGGCGCCATCGTGTTGTAGCGGCAATACATGGTTGCCAATGACTTGTCGCCGACCGAAGCCGGGCAACGGTTCATCGACGCCGTCGGCGACGCATGGTGGGGCATTCTCGCCTACATCGCGGTCTATCTCGCTCGCCCGATCGTGCTTTTCCCCGCATCGGTGCTGACGATCGTTGGCGGCCTCCTCTTCGGCCCGGTAGTCGGCGTGATCGTCGTCGTGGTCGCGGCAAATGCATCGGCGATGATCGCCTACTCGATCGGGCGACTGCTCGGCCGCCGGCCAGGCGCCGACACGCTCGACCAGTTGGCTCCCGATGTCGCCGCCGCCGACGAATCGATCGCCCGCCGGTGGTCGCAACGGATGCGTGACAACAGCTTCGAGACGGTGCTGATCATGCGGCTGCTGTTCTTGCCATACGACTTCGTCAACTACCTGTCGGGCATTCTGCGCCTGGCGTGGGCGCCGTTCCTCGTGGCCACGGCGCTGGGATCGCTGCCGGGCACCGTCTCGTTCGTGCTCCTCGGCGCATCGCTCGAGCGGATCGATGACGGCCTCGGCGGGATCGATCCGATCAGCCTGGGCGCCAGCGTGGCGATCTTCGTGATCAGCCTGATCGTTGCCCGCGTGGTGCGGGCCCGTCAGCGGACGACCGACACAACGGGGACGTCCCCCGAGATACCACCTGAGGCGCGACCCGAGAGGTCTGCCGACGCACCCGAGGCGCCCCACCCACATCAGCGCTCGACGGACAGCGCCTCACCGACCAGTCTGGAGTCCACATGATCGGACACGATCCCACTCGCACCTACCGCGCTGCCGTCATCGGCTCGGGCTCGGGTGGCCTCACCGTTGCAATCGGACTGGCCACGATGGGCCACGACGTCGTGATGATCGAGGGTCACCGCATCGGAGGAGACTGCACGAACGTCGGTTGCATCCCCTCGAAGTCGCTGCTCCATGCCGCGGCAGTTGGTCACGACAACCCGCTCGAATGGGCGCGCGCACGGCGCGACCGGCTGTTCCACGAAGAAGACGAGCTGATCGAGCACTACCCGAACATTCATCTCGTCCGCGGCTGGGCCACACTCACCTCCCAGCGCGACCCGCACGTGGTGTCCGTGTCGACACCAGATGGAACGACGACGACGGTGCGCGCCCACAACGTGGTGATCTCCGGAGGGTCGCGGCCCGCAACGATCGACATTCCAGGGCTCGACCCGTCGCTGCTGGTGACCAACGAAGACCTATTCGAGCTGCCCTCCCCGCCGACCTCGCTGGTGATCGTCGGCGGCGGCGCGATCGCCATCGAGGCAGCCACCGCGTTCGCTGCGGCGTCCACGCGAGTGGAGATCGTCGAACTCCAGCCGCGGCTGCTCTCGACCGAGGATCCGGTGATCACTGACACGATCGAGGCAGCACTCCGCGCGCAAGGTGTCGGCCTGCACTTGGGGACCACGATCGAGGGCGCCGACGAGGCCACCGGCGCGTTGCAGCTCGCCGACGGCTCCAAGATCGACGCGCCAGAGCGCGTGCTGATGGCCATCGGCCGACGCCCGAACACCGAGCGGCTCGGGTTGGACCGGGCCGGGGTGACGACCACGCGTGGCGGCATCGATGTCGACAACTGGGGACGCACGTCCGTCGATCACATCTGGGCAGTTGGCGACGTCACCGGAACCTCGTTCACCACCCACGCGGCCGGCGCGCTTGGTCGCCGCGTCGTCCGGGCGATCGCCTTTCCGTACGCACCGAAGATCGCCCGCCATCGAGCGGTCCCGTCGGCCGTATACGGGAACCCAGAGGTGGCCTCGGTTGGTCTCTCCCTCGACGAGCTCGCCAGATGGGACGAGGCCGGACGGATGCGCATCGTTGTGCGCTACGACGAGGTGGACCGCGGCTTCACCGACGACGTCACGCACGGTGCACTCGTGCTCGATGTGCAGCGCTTCAACGGCAAGATCCTGCGCGCCGCCATCGTCGGACCGTCGGCGGCCGACCTGATCGGCATGCTCACCATCGCCATCGACAACGGCATCGGACTCCGCCGGTTGTTCACCATGGTGCACCCATACCCGTCGCACGCCGAGGTGATCCGCGAAGCGGCTGATCGTTTCGCGGCGGCCACGCTGACCGATCTCCCACGCCAGCTGGGCGCTGCGGCGGCCAGTCGAGTACGGCGCACCTTTCGACGGTCGCGCTGACCGCATCGTGCTGGCCGTCGTACTGGCCGTCGTATTGGCCGTCGGCGAACTGTGGTCGCCGCGCACCGATGGCGGTGTTGCCGTCCAGGTCGCCCTGACCATCGCGCTCGTCGTCGTGCTGGCATGGGCGGTACGGCGGGAACGGTCGCTGGTGCTGCTGGTCGTCGGTATCGGCCTCGTGGTGCTCGGATGGTACGGCGTGCGCAGCCTGCATTGATTCCCCCGCCGCCCTCGTACGCGAGACTGCGCCGATGGGTACACAGCCGCTGCGCTGGGGCATCGCTGGCACCGGCAGCATTGCCACGGCGATGACCACCGCCCTTGGCTCGATCGCCGACTCGCACAACATCGATGTCGTCGCCGTCGGGTCACGCTCGCCGGAGAGTGCTGAAGCGTTCGCCAGCCGCCATGACATCGCTCGGCCCCACGGCTCCTACGACGACCTCTGGGCCGATCCTGACGTCGACGTGGTGTACATCGCTTCGCCACACAGCCACCATCACCACATGACCATCGCCGCGCTCAACGCTGGCAAACACGTGGTATGCGA
>JBCBSO010000522.1:0-3228 GCA_039819205.1 Actinomycetota bacterium | reverse complement strand
AGAACGTCACGGTCACCGCGGAAGACGCCGGGCTCGCCAACGACGTGGTCGTCGAAGAGACCGATGACACCGCCGACGAAGGCAGCTCGACCGACGACGTGTTTGGACAGTTCCTCGAGGAGGATGCGACGGTCCAGGAGATCGCTCCCGATGAGGAGTTCGACGTGTACCGGTTCGAGAACGATCCGAATCGGTACGCACTGGTCGACAACGACGTCTCGGTTGCCGAGTACGTACCGCTCGACGATCCGGACGCGTTGATTCGGCAAGAGGTCGGCCTGGCCGCCGAGACCGGTGACACCGTCACCGTCGAGGGTGACGAGGAGGCCGTATTCCTCGTCGAGAGCGATGGTACGACCGTCGAGGCGTACCGAGGACGGCTCACCAACGGCGGGCTGTTTGTATCGATCGACAACCCAGACATCGAACGTGTCGACCTCGTCAACTTCGCCGAGGAAGAGACGCAAGTTGGCTTTCGTTTCGAGAACTACGAGGAAGTGGTCGTTGATCGCAGCCTTGGGCGTTCGCTGACCAACACGGTGCTCGTCACGATCATGGTGGTGGTCGCGCAGCTCGTCACGTCGATCCTCGGCGGCTACGCGCTGGCGCGCATCGACTTTCGGGGGCGCAACACGCTGTTCTTGCTGTACCTCGGGTCGGTGATGATCCCGTTCATCGTGTTGGTCATCCCGTTGTTCCAGTTGGTGCTCCAACTCGGCTGGCTCGACAATCTCGCTGCGCTGATCATTCCGTTCGGGTTCACCGCCTACGGCACATTCTTGATGCGCCAGTTCTTCTTGGGCATCCCCAAGGAACTCGAAGAGGCGGCGATCATCGACGGGGCAAGCCGGTCGCGCATCTTGTGGCGGATCATGGTGCCGTTGGCCAAGCCAGCGATCGCGTCACTGGCCACCTTCGCGTTCCTGTACGCGTGGAATTCGTTCTTCTGGCCTCTGGTGATCATCAACTCGGGCAACGAGGATGGTCGCGTGCTCTCGCTTGCGCTGGCCACGTTGGGCGGTCGGTCGAGCACCGACATCAACCTCGTGTTTGCTGGCGCGGTGATCGCCATGACGCCGCCGATCCTCGTGTTCTTGTTCGCCCAGCGGTACTTCGTGGAGAACTCCGCGGCCAGTGGATTGAAATGAGCGATCCACCACGGATGCGCGTCGATCCGACGCTCGGCACGGTCGTCCACGTGGTCGGTTCGCGCCAGAAGCGACCGAACCGGCCAACGACGGGATGTCCGTTCTGTGTGGGCGGCGTCGAGGCACCCGAGCCATACGACGTGCGATGGTTTCCCAACCGCTGGCCGGCGATGCCGGGCGATCGGTGTGAGGTGGTGCTGTACACCCCCGACCACGACGCGACCTTCTCCTCGTTGGGGGTCGACGGCGCACGCAAGGTGGTCGACCTGTGGGCCGCGCGCACGGCCGCGCTCGGTGCGCGCGCCGACGTTGATTACGTGCTCGTGTTCGAGAACCGTGGTGCCGAGGTGGGGGCGACCATCGCCCACCCACATGGCCAGATCTACGCCTACGACCACGTTCCATCGCGCCAGTCACGACGGTTGCATGGCGGGTGGCAGCCCGACAAGAACCCCGGCGAGCGGCTGGTGATCGAGCGTGACGGATGGATGGTCTGGGTGCCGTATGCGCCAACCTTCCCCATCGCCGTCGACATCGCGCCCACCGAGCGCATCGCCAATCTGCCCACGATGAACGACGCCAACCGAACGGTGCTCGCCGGGTTGCTCGTCGACATCCTCGGCCGTCTCGACCGCTACTTCGACACACCGTTGCCCTACATGATGTGGCTCAATCAGCGACCGACCGTCGATGACGACTACGCCGGCGCGTGGTTCAACATCGAGATCGTGTCGCCGTGGCGCAGTGCCGGCGTGCCGCGGTTCATCGCCGCTGCCGAGGTGGCCAGCGAAGAGTTCTTCAACCCGCTCGTACCCGAAGAGGTCGCCGCCCGGTTACGCACCCTGACGTGACGCCGCCTGCAGCCGGTCACTTGTAATTCACTAGCGTCTAAGAGATGAGCGTGCGCGTCGGCATCAACGCGATCCCGGTCGATCGAGCCGACCTCGACTTCGTCGTTGAAGCGGAGCGCCTTGGTGCCGATTCGGTTTGGGTCCCGGAGTTCTGGGGGTACGACGCCTTCACACCGCTTGCTGCCCTTGCCCCGATGACCGAGCGAATTCGGTTGGCGACGGGCATCGTGCAACTCGGGGCGCGTAGTCCGGCGGCGTTGGCGATGACGGCAATGTCGTTGCAGGCGATCTCGGGTGGCCGGTTCACCCTCGGACTGGGCGTGAGTGGTCCACAGGTGATGGAGGGCTGGCATGGTGTGCGCTTCACCAAGCCCGTCACGCGGACCCGCGAGACGATCGAGATCATCCGTACGGTCGCCGCTGGGGAACGGTTGCGCTACGACGGCGATGTCTACCAACTTCCGCTGCCCGACGGTGAAGGCAGAGCGATCCGTTCAATCGCTGCGCCGGTCGACATTCCGATCTATCTCGCGTCGCTCGGGCCGGCCAATCTGCGCCTGACCGGCGAACTCGCCGATGGGTGGATTGGCAACTCGTTCTTCGCGGAGACCGCCGACGTGTTCTTCGACCAGATCGCCGCTGGCGCGGCTGCCGTCGACCGCTCGCTCGCCGACGTTGAGATGACGGTGGCGGCGAGTCTCGAGTTCGCCACCGATGAGGAGCACGCGGCAGTGCTGGCGCGCACGCACGCCGATGGCTACGCCTTCACCTTCGGAGCGATGGGATCGAGCACCACCAACTTCTACAACCAGGCGTTCGAGCGACAGGGGTATGGCGACGACGTGCGTGAGGTCGAGCGCCTCTGGCGCAGCGGCGATCGCGCCGCCGCAGCGGCACGTGTGCCGCTCGAGATCGGCCGAGGCACCAACCTGATCGGCACCGACCGGCAGATTCTCGACCAGCTACATGCCTACGCCGCCGCAGGCGTGTCGACGTTGCGCATCACGCTGCCGGACGGGTCCGCCGACGAACGGCTAGGCGCCCTCGAGCGTCTGCTCGACCTGGTCGCCCGCGCCAACGCCGACGCGTGACGGGTTGTGACCGTTGGGGTCAGACCCCATCTGTCACGAGTTGCGTGACGGG
Organism: Actinomycetota bacterium; assembly: GCA_039819205.1. Classification (GTDB taxonomy): domain Bacteria; phylum Actinomycetota; class Acidimicrobiia; order Acidimicrobiales; family Ilumatobacteraceae; genus JABSQH01. The sequence continues at coordinate 86 of JBCBSO010000522.1, read as the reverse complement.
CTCACTCGTCAACCCGGGCGTGACAGAAGGGGTCTGACCCCAACGGTCACGTGAGCGCGTCGAGCAGCGCAACGACCTCGTCGGCG
>JBCBSO010000521.1:0-3232 GCA_039819205.1 Actinomycetota bacterium | reverse complement strand
CGCCGAGTCGGCCGCTGCGCTCGGCGGCATCGACATCTACGTGCACAACACATCGGCCAAACCGCAGCGCAAGGTCGCCGACTGGATCAACAACTTCAACATCGACCTCATCGCCCTGCTCGTCGGCGCCGAAGCCGCAACCGACGCGCTGGCCGATGGCGGCGGCTCGTTGATCAGCATCGGCACCACGGCCACCGCCGAACACTTCGCTACCGGCGCCGGCAGCTACAGCGCACTCAAGGCGGCGGTCACCAACTGGACGCTCGGACAAGCACAGGTGCTCGGCGCCCAAGGGATCCGTTGCAACGTGGTGTCGCCCGGGCCGATCTTCATCGAGGGTGGCGACTGGGACATGATCAAGAACCACATGGCCGACTTCTACGAGTCGACCAAGAAGGTCCACCCGCAGGGCGACCTCGGCACGGCTCAAGACGTGGCCAACGCCGTGGCCTTCCTCGCCGGCGATGCGGCCGGCCACATCAACGGCGTCAACCTCACCGTCGACGGTGGGTTCTTGAAGCGCGTCAACTACTGAGGCCGGCACCGAGGAGCATCCACCCATGACCGACGCCGCTCCCCCACGCATCGACGTCACGTTTGTGGCCGGCGGCAAGTACCACGACATCGATTTTGCCCGGCTGCAGCTGCTCGAGCTGCTCGCTGAACACGACGACTTCCGCGTCCAAGTCCAGCCGGACTACGAAGACACCGACGCGATCGCCGATGGGTCGATTCTGGTGAGCTACACGTGCGACGTCAGACCATCTGAGCGCGCCCAGCAAGCGGTGCACGAGTGGGTCGAGAACGGCGGGCGTTGGGTAGCGCTCCACGGCACCAACTCGGCGCTCGACCTCGGCACCCCCAAGGGGGTGGACTCACCACGCGTGTTCCCGTTGTGGGCCGACACGCTCGGTTCGCAGTTCATTGCCCATCCGCCGATCGCGCCGTACCGCGTCGACGTGAGCGACGACCACCATTGGCTCGTCGCCGGCATCGAGCCCTTCGACACCACCGACGAGCTGTACCTGAACGAGTACGCCGATCGCGACTCACTGGTTCCACTACTGCATACCGAGTGGCAGGGCGTCGCCAAGGGATTCGCGGAATCCGACTGGACCGACGGCCCCGAACGTCACCTTGTGATGTATCTACGCGAACTCGGTCACGGTGCTGTGCTGTACAACACGCTCGGCCACTGCCGCGGCCACTACGACATGGCCCCCATCGTCGACTACTACCCGGTCATCGAACGTGGCGCGTGGGAGCAGCCGGCGTTCTACGAGATCCTTCGCCGTTCGCTGCGCTGGGCGCGGGGCGAGTCCGCATGAGTGCGGCCAACGAATCGAGCGATCACGACACCGCCCCGGCCGCCACACGGCGAATCGGTCGGCCACCGAAGGTCGACGAGCACGGCACGCCAACTCGCGAACGCCTGCTCAATGCGGCGATCGAGGTGTGCGTCGAGTTCGGCTACGAGGGCGTGACGCTGTCGGAGATCGCCCGCCGTGCCGACGTGTCCACGCCGGCGGTGTACAGCCACTTCGAGGGGAAAGCCGAATTGCTCATCGAGGCGAGCAAGCGCGAGCTCGCGGCGATCGGCGGGAGCCGGTTGCCGGCGAACCTCGGCCTGCGCACGATCGCTCGCCAGTGGCTCGGACCCGACTTTGCCGACACGCGCATCCTCGTCGGCGAGCTGCACCGCGCGGCGGTGCGTCACCCTGAGGTGGCGAGCCTGCTCGACGAGTGGTTGCTCGAGAACTCGGTTCGCTTCCAAGAGGCGGCAGGGATGAACCTCAGCCAGATCAAGATGTTCTACCTGTTGATTCTGGGGGCGACGAACCTCGAGAGCGTGCGTGGCGTCGAGGTTGCGCCGGCCGACCTCGAGGCAGAGATGACGACGCTGATCGAGGGCTGGCTCTCCGAGCGCTACGCCTGATCGGCGACAGCGGGCAGACGGCCACCGTCGACTACCGTGGTGTTTCCTAACGCCCGTTCAGGATCACCACGAACGACATGGGGAACGACATGACGGACGACATGACCATCACCTTCAGCCGATGACTGCACTCGACCGTGACGTGCAGCTCGACCTGCACCGCCGCATGGTGCGCATCCGCCTGTTCGAAGAAGCCGCCGGACAGCTCGCCGAGGCCGCCAAGCTGCCCGGCTTTCTCCACCTGTACGTCGGCCAGGAGGCCGTCGCCTCCGGCGTGTGTGCGGCGTTGACCGACGACGACCAGATCACCTCGAACCATCGCGGCCACGGACACCTCGTGGCCAAAGGCGGGCAGTTCGACCAGATGATGGCCGAGCTGATGGGCAAGTCGACGGGCTACTGCAAAGGCAAGGGTGGCTCGATGCACATCAGTTCGCTCGACGTGGGCATGCTCGGAGCCAACGGCATCGTCGGCGCCGGATCGACGATCGCGGTCGGCGCCGGATTCGCCAACAAGTACCGCGGCAACGGTGCGGTGTCAGCCACCTTCTTCGGCGACGGCGCGAGCAACATCGGAGCCCTCCACGAAGCGGCCAACATGGCCGCCGCACTGCAGTTGCCGACATTGTTCATCTGCGAGAACAACGAGTACGGCGAGTTCACCCCACGCGACCAGACGATGGCGATCACCGACATCGTCGATCGTGCCGCGGGCTACGGGATTCCGGGCGTGATCGTCGATGGCATGGACGTGGTCGCCGTGCACGAGGCGGCGGTCGAGGCCGTCGATCGAGCACGGCGCGGCGACGGGCCGTCGCTGATCGAAGCCAAGACGTACCGGTTCTACAACCACCACGGCATCCAGAACCTCGGCCTCAAGTACCGCACCGACGACGAGGTCGAGCAGTGGAAGGAGCGCGACCCGATCTTCACGTTCGAAGACCGTCTGGTCGAGGCCGGCACGACAACTCGTGACGAACTCGACGCGATCTGGACAGACCTGCGCGCTGACATCGCTGCGGCGATCGAGTTCGCCGAATCGAGTCCGCTCCCCGACGCCGACCAACTGCTCGTCGACGTGTACTCGGCATCGGCCACGAACGGGGCAACGCCGTGAGCCGCCGGTTGGCCTACGTGCAGGCGTTCAACGAGGCGGTGCGCCAAGAGATGGCGGCCGATCCCGACGTGTTCTGTGCCGGTGAAGACATTGGGGCGTTCGGTGGGGTCTTCGGCACCTTCGGCGGGTTGCAGAAGGAGTTCGGCGTCGAGCGCGTGGTCGATACGCCGATCAGCGAG
>JBCBSO010000520.1:0-3257 GCA_039819205.1 Actinomycetota bacterium | reverse complement strand
CTCGACAACGTGTCGCTCACCGTGCACCCCGGCGAGCGCGTGGCCCTGCTCGGCTCGAGCGGGTCGGGCAAATCCTCATTGCTCGACGTGATCGGCGGCCGACTGGCGCCGAGCGACGGGGCGGTGCAGGCGCTTGGCCACGTTCCCTTCGATGCACTCCGCGCGCGGGCCAGTCGTCGATCGTTCGGCCGTCAGGTCGGGATGGTCCGCCAGCACGGCGACCTCGTGCTGTCAGTGCGCGTGGTGCACAACGTGAACGCAGGCTTGCTGGGGACGTGGTCCACGTGGGCCGCGTTGTGGTCACTCATCCGACCCACCGGCCGAAACACGGTGCGCGCAACGCTCGACCGAGTCGGACTTGCGGACCGCATCGACGCAATCACCGGCGATCTCTCCGGCGGCGAACGGCAACGAGTTGCGGTCGCCCGCGTACTGCGGCAGGCGCCCCCGCTCGTGCTCGCCGACGAGCCGACGTCATCGGTCGACCCCACTCTGGCCGACACCGTGCTCGGTGCGCTCGCCGACCACCACGCCGAGCGCACCCTTGTGGTCTCCGTTCACGATCCAGCGCTCGCTCGCCGCCATGCCGACCGCTTGATCGGCCTACGCGCTGGTCGCGTGGTCTTCGACGCGCCGCCCGCAGCCGTGACGAGCGATGCGCTCGGCGAGCTGTACGCGCCCGGCGCTGCGGTCCCCGGTGGCTGACCGCGCCCTGCCGGTGCTTGCACCACGGCGCCGGATCGTCGTTGTCGCGGCGATCGCCATCCTGTGGTCGGCGCAGCGCGTCGGACTGTTCGACGGCAACAATCTCAACTCGGGGGGCTGGGATGCGTTCGCCAGCTTCTGGGCGGGGATCGTCGACCCGGACACCAGCGCAACGTTCATCCGCCTCACGCTCCAAGCAGCGGGTGTCACCATCGCGTACGCCGTACTCGGCACCGCCGTCTCGCTGATCATTGGCGTTGGCGGCGCGCCGCTGCTGGCCGAACGCCTCTGGCCGACGCGCGCAGGAGCACTACTGCGATGGATAGCGACGGCCGTCTTCGTCGTGCCGCGAGCCGTGCACGAGATCGTCTGGGCGCTGTTGCTCCTGGAGGTGTTCGGCTTCGATCCGTGGGTGGCAGTCATCGCCATCGGCGTGCCGTTCGGCGCCGTCACTGCCAAGGTCTACGCCGAGACGATCGACGAGGCGGATCTTCGACCGTACGAATTGGCGAGGGCAACGGGGGCCAGGAGAAGCGGCGCCCTCCTCTACGCCGTGTTCCCCACCATCCGCGGCGAGTTGGTCTCCTACGCCTTCTATCGGCTCGAGTGCGCGGTGCGCTCGGCCGCCGTCGTCGGAATCATCGGGGTCGGTGGTCTGGGCTTCCAGCTCGACCTCAGCTTCGAGACGCTGAACTATTCCGAGATCTGGACGATCATCGCTGCGCTGGTGCTGGTGTCGGGGCTCGCCGATCGGTGGTCGACGCTGGTTCGGCGATCACACGGCGCCCGAGGACGCCTTGTCCGTCGTTGGTCGGTCGTCGCGGCGACGGCGCTGTTCGTCTGGTCGTGGAATCGCGTCGATCTCGACCCATCTGCCCTGTGGAGCGAGCGGACGCGCCGCCGCGCCGGCGAACTCGTCGACGCGTTGTGGCCGCCTGCGCTGGGCCCCGATGGTTGGGGCGAGCTCATCAACGCAACACTCGACACCGCGGCGATGTCGATCATCGCCGTCGTGCTCGCCGGAGCGATCGGGGTGATCGCTGGAGCGGTCGTCGCTCGGCCGACCGGTGAACTGGAAGCGGCAGGACCGCTCCGCCGTACCGTGCGGTGGCTCGTCGGCGCGGTGTTGCTGTTGCTTCGTGCGGTGCCGGCTCCAGTCTGGGCCTTCGTGGTCGTCCTCGTCGTGTTTGCTGGGCCGCTTCCTGGAGCGATCGCACTTGGCGTGTACAACATCGGGGTCATTGGCCGTCTCGTTGGCGAAGCGTTTGAGGAGCGGCCCGCCGATGCCCATGACCTGGCGCTCGCATCCGGAGCGTCTCGACCGGCCGCCTTCGTTGCCGTTCGTCTTCCCGACACCGCCGGCCGGATCATCGCGATCGTGATGTACCGGTGGGAAGTGATCGTGCGCGAAACCATCGTGGTCGGCGTCGTCGGCGCCGGCGGACTGGGCCAGCTGCTGCGCGATCACCTCGCCGCACGCGACTTCGACGCGCTGACGGGAACGATTCTCGCCATGCTCCTGCTGGCGATCGTGGTCGACCAGCTGAGCAGGGTCGTGCGGCGCAATCTCATCGGAGGCGTGCGGCCTGGCCGCGATGGTGCGCACACCGACGATGAGCCCGATGTCGCTGATCGGGTCGCTGCGCGCACGGCGATGCGCGTCGAGTCGGCCTCGTAACGGTGTGTGCTGCGAACTAGAGCACTTGGCGCGTCGGCCTGATCGTCAGCTCGTTGACGTCGACCTCCGCTGGCTCGCTGATGGCGTAGGCGATCGCCCGGGCCACCGCATCAGCGGGAATCGCGACATCGAGATTGTCTTTGATCGACTCGCGTATGGACTCGACGCCGATGTGGTCGGCGAGCTCGGTGTCGACGGCGCCCGGACTGATGTTGGTGACGCGGACGACTCCGTTCGACTCCATGCGGATTCCTTCGCTGAGGGCGCGCACCGCAAACTTGGTGGCGCAGTACACCGCAGCGCCGGGAAACACGACGTGTCCGGCAATCGAGCTGACGTTGACCAGGTGGCCATGCCCCTGTTCGATCATCCGCGGATAGGCCACGGCGACGCCGTTGAGGACGCCCTTAATGTTCACGTCGACCATGTGGTTCCACTCGTCGGTTCGGCCGGACGCCACCGGTGACAGCGGCATCACCCCGGCATTATTCACCCACACGTCGAGTCGTCCATAGCGATCGATCGCGAGGCCAGCGACGTCGCGCATTGCGTCGGCATCGGTGACGTCGGAAGCAATCACCACCGCTTCGCCGCCGTTCTCGCGGATCGTGCGGGCAAGCGCTTCGAGACGGTCGGCACGACGGGCCGACAGCACGACTTGCGCACCCTCTGCAGCAAGTCGCGCTGCGGTCGCTGCGCCGATTCCACTGCTGGCGCCCGTGATCACGACCACCTGACCGGCGCGGGCCGGCGCGCCGTTGCGATCGTTCATCTACTAAGCGCGTCGAGTGCGCCAAACGCCTTGGCAGTGTTGTACGGGTTGAAGTACTCAGCGAGTTCGACGAGTTCGCCCGTTGGAGCGACGCGGGCGAAC
>JBCBSO010000519.1:0-3261 GCA_039819205.1 Actinomycetota bacterium | reverse complement strand
CACGATCGTTCCATCGGGCGCCGGGGGATCGAGGCGCGCCAGCTGATCGCCCAACGACTCGGCTGTGCATGTCAGTGCCGACCCATCGAGCCAGCCGTGATCGAGCAGCTCGCGGACGACCACGCCGACGCCCCCGACGCGATCGACGTCGATCATCGACCACGTGCCGAAGGGCCGGAGGTCGGACAGCACCGGCACCCGCCGACCGAGTTCTGCGAGTTCACCGCGTGACACCACGTCGGCCCACAGATCGAGCCCAGCCGCCCGGGCCAGCTCGATCCCGTGCAACACGACGTTCGTCGACCCGCCCATCGACATCGCGACGATCAGCGCGTTGCGCACGGCGACCGGCGTGACGATGTCGCGCGGCCTGATTCCGTCCGTCCAGAGTCGGGCCAGCAACGAGGCGAGCTCGTCGGGGAAGGCGGAGATCCGTGCGAGGTCAGCCGACGCCGGCGCCACCATATGCAGCGGCGTCATCCCGGCGACGGCAGCGAAGACCTGCATCGTGTTGTAGGTGTACATCCCCCCGCAGCTCCCGAACCCCGGGCAACTGTGCAGCGCGACGCGCGTCCGTGCGGCCTGCGGTGCGGCGGCATGCTGGTACGCCGCGACCAGATCGAGTCGTTCCCCGGTTTCGGGGTCGACGCCGGGGGCGATCGAGCCATCGGGACACACCAGTGCCGGTCGGTTGTGCTCCAGCAGCGCGGCCAGGGTGCCGACCGGCGGTTTGTCACAGGCGACGATGGCGATCACGCCGTCGAGGGCTGTCGCGGCGAGGTGTAGTTCTGTCGCTTCGCGCACCATCTCGCGGCTGATCAACGAGTACCGCATGCGGGGAGTGCCATTGAGCTGCCCGTCGGACACGCCGAGAGTGAACGCCGGCGCCACCAAACGAACGTCGAGTCCGTCGTCGCTGATGCGCCGCGACACGGCGCGCTGGACCGCATCGACCTTGGCCCGCACGCCGAGATAACACTGACTCTCACCCAACGTGCCGACCACGCCCCACGGCGCCCCGTGGACGAGGGCGACCGGCTCGCCGAGGTGGCGCGCAGTACCCACTCGCTGCACGTCGCGGCCCGGATGTACCGACTCGAAACGTGGTCGATCGGGATGCGCTGGCGGAACGTCGTCGTCCATGGCGCCGAGCATGCGGCGAACGTCGTCCGACGTCGTGCCCCAGACATGGGTGGCACTGACCGGGTCACCCTTGCCGGGGCGTGACGGGCCCATCGGAGTGCGTCATCCGTACGCTGTGGAGATGCGCGCCGTCGAGCTGGGCGACTTCCTGCGGTCGCGACGGACACGCCCTGAGATCGGACGACCCGGCACCGGACGACGGACCCCGGGAATGCGGCGAGAGGAGCTGGCCGCGGCCGCAGACGTGACGCACTCGTGGATCGTCAAGCTCGAACAAGGCCGTGCCCGTTCGGTCTCGGTCGCGGTGCTCGCTGCCGTGGCACGGGCGCTACAACTCGACGCGACCGAACGTGCCCATCTGTTTGCGCTCGCCGGCTACCGCACCGATGCCGATGCACCAGACGCATCGGTCACCGAATCACTGCGCGTGTTGCTCGACCAGCTCGAACCCAATCCGGCGTACCTGCTGGATCGCACCTGGGCGATGGTCGGTTGGAATCGCGCCGAAGAAGCGCTCTTCCCCCCGTTGCGACACCACGCTGGCCAACGTCCGAACCTGCTCGAGCTCGCCTTCCTCGACTCCGAACTCGATGCGCTGATGACCGACGCTGACGCCGAACGCGACCGCCTCGTGGCCCAGTTTCGGGCGCACATCATCGACTGGCCCGACGATCCCCAGATCGCCATCGTGGTCGATCGGTTGCGCCACGAGTCGGCACAGTTCCGCGAGCTGTGGGCGCGCGGCGACGTCGACGCCTTTCACACCACGCGCCGGCAGTTCGCCCATGACCGACCCGGGTGGCGACTCCTCGACCACCACCGCCTCGCCGTGCTCGATCAGCCGGGCGTGCAACTCGTGGTGTACACGCCGGTCGACGCAGCGACGAGCTAACGAAAGCCCGGCGACGGCCGGAGCGTCGGCGCTGGCGCGAAGTCGGCAGCCGAGTCAGCGACCGAGAACCGCGTGACCCGCTGCGCCCTGGCCGTGAGCCGCCGATGGTCGTCGTACGAGATACCAGGCGTGGTCGGCTCACGAAACCACGGCGCATAGAACTCGAGGTTGGGAATCGCCCGCGCATGTTCGGACACGTTGGGTGTGCCACCGTGCCAGGCGCGCACGTCGCGGATCTGGATGGCACCCGCCGGTGCCGGACATACCGTGCTCAGCCGCATCCATTCCGGTTCCTCATCGAGCGTTGGAATCGGCGCTCGCGAGTGCTGCGACCCGGGAATCTGACGGGTCGGCCCATTGAGCGGCGTGATGTCGACCGGCATGAAGTTGACGCACACGTACGGACACGGCAAGTCGCGCACCGTGAGATGTCCGCGCGGATCGTGGAACGAGCTGAATGGCGTTCCATCGGCACTGACGAAGTCGCGCATATCGGAGTGCAACGGCTGATACGCCGTGGCCCCGGCGAGACAGAAGTCGCCGCTGGCCGCGCGCAGTGTGAAGTCGTCGGACTCGAAGATGGACGCCACCAGGTCGAGCACCGTGTCGAGTTGGAGCAACATCTGCCACGCCGGCCGATGGAGTTGGCTTCCGGTGGTGCTCGACCCGCCGAACGAGTACCGGTGCGAGCCGCGGTTACCACCGCGATCGTCATCGAGCGAGGCGATCTCGACCATCGCCGCGTCGGTTGCGGCGCGCAGTTGTTCGACCTGCTGTGCATCGAGAATGTCGCGCACCACGACGAATCCATCGCGGCGGAACACGCGCACCGCGTCGGCTACCTGATCCGGATCGAAGATCTCCAACCCGGCGATCCCATTGTTGCTCAGCAGATGCTCACGCAGCTCGACAACCGACGGATCGGTGGGCGCAAGCGCCTTCCATCCGAGCGTGTCAACGTTCACCGTGTTGTTGTCGCCGCGCAATCCACTGCTCCCCAATCGACAGCGAACCGTACTCTCAGTGGCCGATGGAGTTCACTGCGGATCCGCTGCGCACCGTTCACCTGCGCTTGGTGCCCGTACGGCGCGACGACGTCGACGCCCTCTTTCGCATTGCCCGCACCCCGGCGTCGATCGAGGACTATCAGCGCGCCGCATCCAGATCCGCGACGTGCGCGCCTGGCACGGTGGCACACCCAACGTGTCCGAACATGCGCGGGCGAT
>JBCBSO010000518.1:0-3279 GCA_039819205.1 Actinomycetota bacterium | reverse complement strand
TCTCGGTGCCGCTGTCCATGGCGATCTTCGCTCCGGCCGATACGGCGTGCCACTCGGCGGGCACCCCGAGTTCTTCGGCGAGATCGAGCGCCGCGATGATCCGTCGGCACTCGGCCTCGGCGAGATTGCCCATCCCTCGTGAGGGATCGCCAACGATCGCCACACGGTGCATGCCGTCCGCGTACTTGCGGCTGTCGTTGCGGACCACCGCCACCACGATGTTGGCCGTGTTCTCCCCGACGGGCCGGTTCACCGCGACGAGGGTGGGGTTGCCGTCGTCATCGGGTGGCCCGACGAGGTCCCATTCCGACCAGGTGCCTGGTGGGATCCCGCGACGAGCGTCGTCGGATCTCGGGGCGAGTGTCGAGAGCAGGTCGTATGGATCCGTCAATCCCCGCTGACGGAGGCGCACGACGTTCTGTTCGTGACGAGCGAGGGGGCGGATCGCGAGATCCGACGGCGGGTGCATCGACACGTTGGGGTCGTCGCCCCCCGAGGGGTTGCTCATCTCCAACACGCGGAGCGTCGAGCGCCCTGTCGGCAATTCGACTCGGGCGAGTACCTGCACCTTCTGCAATCCGAGCCCGTCAACTGCCGGCGCCAGACGGGCGACAACACGCGCGATCTCGGCCGATGTCAGTTCGAGGCGCGGCCAGACATACAGCAGGATTCGGTTCCACTCCAACCGTTTGTGCGCGGGTCGCTGCGCCTGGAATCGGCGCATTGCGCCGGTCACGTCGTGAACCACCCGTTCGAGCTCGGGAAGACGCAACAGCGTGCCGTCGTCGTCGCGTACCGCAGCGAGATCGCGGACTTCCGCGACCGCGAACAACCGCTCGTCGCGACGGTTCTCCTTGGCGGTGCCGTGGAACAGGTAGACCCCGTCGCGGGTCGGGACTCGGCGGACGTCGAAGGCGTCGAGTCGTGACAACTCCAGCCGCTTCGCCATCATCGGGTGCAGGTCACGCTCGAGCGGCTGCTCGGCGTACTGTCCGTTGCCGTCCGGACGCATCGTGATGTGACGGGTGCGCGACGGGGCAGCCATCGGGCCCGTGGTCATGCCGTCCGCGGGTTCGGTGACCGCGACGGCGATGCGTCGCAATTCGAATGCGCCGAGGTGCTGATCGATTCGTTCACGGATTGACGTGAGGGCATGGTCGTCGACCACGCTCGGCGACCAGAGGTACACGTCGAGAACGGTGTCGGCGCCGCCGTCGTGGGGGAGCTGTTCGGCGATCAGCGTGGCCGCGAGATCGAGTTCGTCGACGTCGACTTGGGTTGCCACGAGGTGGACCGGCGCATCGTCGTGTGCGTACGAAGCGTGGAGCAGTGTGATGCCGTCGACGGTGTCGATGTCGAGCGTCTGGAGTTCGCGAATGCGGTAGTACCGCCGCGTCATCACTTCCAACACGCCGGAGCGCACACGCGGCGATCCTTCGGCAAACCGTGCCGAGAGCAAGCCGCGCAGCGGCTGTGGGCAATCGACAAGCGCGGCGATGTGCGGTTCGCGGGCGGACTGATCGGTCACGGTGGCCAGCGCATCGAGGTGGTCGCTGGCCTCTTCGAGTACCTGCCAGCGGCGCTCGGTGAGAAACGGCTCGTCGATCTCACGGTACGCCACCTCGCGGGCGAGATCGTGCACTGCGGGGAACTCGCGGCGGGTGGTTCGAGCGACGTCGTCCAGGAGAATGCGACGAGCATCGGCATCGTCGGCAGCGAGTGCTGGCGCTGGACGGGTCAAACGGCGTTCGAGCAGCTGCAGCACGGGCGGAATCTGCTGCACCATGCGCTGGTGTGAGCGCACGATTCGTGCGAGGGCGGTGTCAAGATCGGGATCGGGGTCGAGCCCAACCACACCGAAGTGGCGCAACGTTCGTTCGAGTCGTGTCACGAACGACTCGGGAAGGTCGGCGCCCTGGGCGTCGACTCGTCGCAGGTAGTCGAACATGTACCCCTCGGTGCCGTGACGCAGCAGTGGATCATCGTCGGGGTCCGCTTCGTGGCCGAACAACGACACCACGTCGGCGAAGATCTGCAGTGCCTCGTCTTCGCGTCGGCGCTGGTCGGCGGGGGAGAGTGGATCGGCGCACGGATCGTCGGCGTGCGATCCGAGCTGGCGAACCTCGCGCGGGTCGAGGTCGTAGCCCAACAGCATTTGGCGCACGGCATGCAGCCAGCGTGCGCACGGGTCACGATCACCGATCTGCTCAGGTGCTAGTTCGCCGAATGTCAAGCCGGGTACGGCCGATGCCTGTTCACCAGCGTCGTTGTCGGGTTCGATCACCACGAGCCGGTCACCGGTGTCGACCTGGTCGTTCGTGCGCACATCGATCGACCGCACGGTCCCGGCGAAGTCGGCGGTGAGCGCGGTTTCCATCTTCATCGCTTCGATCACGGCGAGGCGGTCGCCGGCTTCAACGTGATCGCCGACGCCGACATCGATGAGCACCACGACGGCGGGTGCTGGTGATCGCACCACGCCGCCCTCGTCGTGGACGATGCGGTGCGGCTCGCCGTCGACCTCGACGAAGTGCGTCACGCCGTGCACTGCCGACACGATGCGGTACCGGTGACCCGCAACGGTGAGGACCGTTCGTGCCGGGCCCATCTGCTCGCGATGCACCGTGATGTCGTGACCGTCCACGGTGATGCGGTAGTCGCCCGGGCCGAGGCGCCGCACATCAAGCTGCAGTGTGCGACCGCGGTGGCGCAGCTCGATCAGTCTGCCGAGCCGATCCTCGATCTCGGGACGTCCGCGGACGGCGGACGCACGGAACGCCGCGATCTCGACCGCCCGTTCGGTGCGGTGCGCGTCGATTGCCGCCGCCAGAACGGCGACTTCACCGAGGCCGGAGGCGATGCCGCCGTCGGCGGCGAGACGGTCGACCCAGGCGACGTCGATCGCTGCATCGCGCCAGGCCTCGGTCTCGAGGATCCGATGGAGCAGCGCAGCGTTGGTGGTGCCATCGCGCACGACCACTTCGAGGTCGGTGAGCGCACGGTGCAGTCGCGCAGTCGCCTCGCCCCGGTCGCGGCCGTGGGCCATGACCTTGGCGATCATCGAGTCGAACTCGGAAGGAATGTCGTCGCCCTCTTCAACGCCCGTGTCGATCCGCAGACCGGGTCCGGTCGGGAAGCGCAAGATCTCGATGCGCCCTGGTGCTGGCGTGAATCCCTGCTCGGGGTCCTCTGCGTTGACTCGTGCCTCGATCGCCCAGCCGCTCGGTGGTGGCGGATCGCCCTCCAGGGACCCACCCGACGCGATGTGCAGCTGGAGCT
>JBCBSO010000517.1:0-3280 GCA_039819205.1 Actinomycetota bacterium | reverse complement strand
CACCACAGATCCTGCGCGCAGGCGCCATCACCGGTGAGCAGATCGATGCGGCGATCGATGGTCGACATGCTCCGCCGAGTGGACCCGCCAGAGCCAGCGGCATGCTGCCGTCGCACTACGCACCGAGCGCGCGAGTGATCGTTGTCGACGACGACGCCGCGGCCCGGTCAGCGGTGGCCGAGGCCAAAACAGCAGGGCGACGCGCCGCAGTCATCGATCGCACCGACGATCTCGTCGAGTACGCGCAGGAGCTGTACGCCGACCTCCGGCGGCTCGACGCGCAGGGCTACGACGAGATCATCGCCGTCGTTCCCCCGCCACACGGGCTCGGCGCAGCAATCGCCGATCGGTTACGCAAGGCAGCGGGACCGCGGCCGGACTGATCGCACGCGACCTCAACCGGTCGAGGTCTCGGGCCAATCGAGTTCGTTGAGCCCGCGGATCCACCAGTCGCGGATCGCGTCCACGATCTCCGACTCCACCGTTGCCCACCGCACAACGTCCGAGGTATCGATGGCCACGGTGAGCGACACGGTCGACGAGCCTGCGTCGGGTACCAGATCGAGCCGACACCACGCCTCCACCGCTGCAGCATCGTCGCTGAGCCCAGCGTGGTGCAGCTCGAGCTGCACCACCGCGTCGAGACGGTACGGGGGATCATCGTCGAGCACCTCGCCGTTCGTCGCGGCGACGAGCAACAGTGCCTCGAACGCCTCGACCGGGAGCGCTTCGATCACAAATGACGGCGCGTCCCGAGCCCACCTCGTCGGCGGTCGTTCCCACCCGCCGCCCCTCCCGGTGTTACCGCTCGCCGGGTTGCTGGCAGGCTCCGCGGCGCCCCGGTGATCGACCGCGTCGCCGTCGTCGAGCCGCGTGCGGTTGTCGAGTGGAAGTGCAGAAAGGACGAGACCAACCGCATCATTGATTGCGCCCATCGAGGCGGCGCCGCCACCAATGTCGGGATGATGCTCCTTCGCCAATCGACGGTGGGCGCTACGCACGTCGGACGGCGTGGCTGCCCGATCGAGGCCCAACAGCGTCAGCGCGGCGTCGAGTTCATCAGTCACGGCGCCACGGTGCGCGGTCGGTTGCGGCACGCAGCTCCGCATATGCCCCACGTCGCTCGTGAACCGAGCTGTCCGTCGTCGGCTCGATCGGGTTGCGGACACCGAGTGCCCAACGGGCGGCGATGTCGGCGGGCGCAACACCGCGCGCCGCAGCAGCGGCTTGCAGGGCAGCCCCGGCGGCAACCGCTTCATCGAGGTCCACCAGCTCGACCGCGCATCCCGCGCCGGAAGCGATCGTGGCGGCGAGTGCGGTCGACCGGCTCCCTCCCCCGGTGAGCACCAGTCGTTCGATGGGCGAGCCCACCCGACGCAAGGAGTCGAGCGCATCGAGCAAGCCGAACGCCACACCGTCAACCGCTGCGCGCGCCAGCTGCTCACGGGTGACATCGCTGCGCAGCCCGGCCAGCACGCCATGCGCGCCGGGACGGTTCGGAGTGCGCTCGCCGTCGAAGTACGGCAACAGCGTTGGACCCCCTGATTCGGCGCGCGACGCCAACCGGTCGAACTCCGCTGGGTCGACCCCGAGCAGCCGGCGGACCGCATCGAGTACCCGACCTGCGTTCGACGTGCACACCAGTGGCAGGAATCGCCCGGTGGCGTCGGCAAATCCGGCAACTTCACCGGTCGGATCGCACGTTGGCGAGTCGGCGACTGCGTACGCGGTGCCCGAAGTGCCAATCGAGATCACCGCTTCGCCGGATCGCACGCCGATGCCGAGCGCCGCGGCCATGTTGTCGCCCGTGCCGGCGCCGACAACAGCGCCGGCCACGCGTCCGTGCGCGGCGATACCCGCCACGTCGGCGGGGCCCAGCACCAACGGCAGGCGAGCGCTCCAGTCCACGTCGGGGTCGACGAGTTGCAGTAGATCGTGGCGGTAGCGACCTTCGGGCGCCGACCAGTACCCGGTGCCCGAGGCGTCGCCGCGGTCGGTCGTATATTCGCCGGTCAGCCGGCGGGTCAATTCGTCGTGCGGCAGCAGGACGTGGGCGATGCGGTCGAACGCTGGGCGCCGGGTACGTCGCAGCCACGCCAGTTTGGTGATGGTGAACGCGCTGACGGGTACCGATCCGACAGCGGCGGCCCATCCCCCGGCGCCAAGCTCGGCGATCAGCCGGTCGGCGTCGTCGCTCGATTCGGTGTCGTTCCACAGCTTGGCTGGATGGACCGGCCGGTTGTCGCGATCGAGCGCCACCATGCCGTGTTGCTGACCGGCCACAGCGACGGCGACCACCGTTGGCGCGGCGAGCCCGTCCAACGCCGCCGCCAGCGCCAGGTCGAGCGCCGCCCACCACGCGTCGGGATCCTGCTCGGCGCGCGGCGGCTGCACCGCGGGATGATCAGCGGCGCCGCGGCCCACCAAGCGGCCCTCGTCGAGGGTGCGTACCTCGACCTTGGTCGACTGGGTCGAAGCATCCACGCCGACGACGAGCTCGCTCACCACTCCTCCACCATCGCAGGTCGCCGACCGGATTCGTAGTGCTGTGCCCACGTTTGGACCACGCGCCGGTCCACGAGCACGCGTCGGCGAGCACTACTACCATCCGCGCCATGGAGCTCACCGAGATCGAACGCAATGACGGGATCAGCCAAGTCGCCCTCGCGGGCAAGCTCGATATCGCCGGACTCCACGAGGTGGACGTGCTGTTTCATGGACTCACCGCGGCGAAACAGCAGCCCGCAATTGTCGACCTCTCCGGGGTCGACTACATCGCCTCACTCGGCATGGGGATGCTGATCTCGTGTGCCCAGTCGCTGCAACGGCGCGGCGCCAAGATGGCGCTGTACGGCGCCCACGGAGTGGTCGACGAGGCGCTTCGCTCCGCCGCGATCGACCAGGTGATTCCGATGGTCGACACCGCTGATGCCGCACTGGCAGTGGTGCGCGCCGACTGACCTCGATGCGCCGCTGGACGATCGAGGTCGCGCTGCCCGCGATCAGCGACACCCAACAAGAGATCGCCGAACACTTGGAAGTGCTTGGCGTCGAGGGGCGAGCGTCGTTCGTGATCAACATGGTCTATGAAGAAGTCGCCCGCAACTTGGTCGATCATGCCGTCGGCAGTGAGCTGGCCACCTTCGACGTCCACCTGGACCACGCCGACGACGCAACGACAATTGTGATCGAGGACGAGTTCGCTCCGTTCGACCCCACGCACGCCCACCCGCAGACCGTGGCCGGTGTGATCCTCCAGGGTCTCGGCGACGGGCTGCGG
>JBCBSO010000516.1:0-3283 GCA_039819205.1 Actinomycetota bacterium | reverse complement strand
CCCGTACTCGTTCGGGGTCGACGACTATGTGCGCTCGGTGCTGACCGACGCAGGGTGGCGCGACGTGCGCGTGCGCCCAGTCGATTTGTCGCTGTACTACGGCGGCCCGGGTGTCTCGGCGTCCGACGCGGTGGAGACGGCGATGGCAATGCCTGGGATGCAGACGTTTCTCAGTGCCTACGACGAGGGCGCACGAACGCTCGCCTCGTCGGCGCTACTCGACGCGTACAGCCCGCGCTACGACGGCGTCGGCGTGCGCCTCGACGCGTCGATCCTCGTCACCACTGCTCGCGCCTGAACCCGCGGCGGCGTCTCAGAGCAACCCGGCCAACCACTCGCGGGCGTCGATCATCATCTCGATGGTTTGGCTGTGGGCCATGTCATAGGAGTGGTGGCGCACGTCCCATCCGCCACTCTCAAGAGCGCCGATCGCTTCCTTCGGGCGGTCGGGGCCGATGAACAGGTCGCGCGTGCCCCACTGGAATAGGGCCGGCCGGCCGTCGCCGTGCGACAGATCGACGCTCAGACCCGGGGCCTCAGGGAGACCGCAGCAGATGGCCCATACGCCCGCATACCGTGGTGCGTCGGGCTTGCCAGCGAGGGCGAGCGAGAGAAAGCCGCCCTGGCTGAACCCGCCGATCACGCAGCGTTCGAGCGGGACACCGGCCTTGTCGGCCTCGTCGGCGATGAATGATTCGAGGGTCGTCAGCGAGGGGACGAACTGCGACAGGTCGGACTGGAAGGTATCGAGGTCGATCGACCACCATCCTGCGCCGTCGCCGTCGGGCATGTCGATCGGTCCCCTCGGGGCGATCGCCGTGAATCGCTCGTCGGGATCGATCAGTGGAACGTACGCCGCGAGGTGATGTTGCTCGGCGGTATAGCCGTGCATGAGGAACAGCAAACGGTCTACGCCGTCGCGATCGATCCGGTACTGGGTGAGCGCCATCTGCCGAGTTTCGCAGGCGATCGTTGTCGGCGGCGAACGTGAGCAGCCCCGATGGCCAGGTGGAGCTACGGCTGATAGGGGAGTGACGAGTGATGGAGCACGATGCGCAGCGTGCCCTCGGCATCTTTCTTGTAGCCCCAACTCTTGTCGACCGTGGTGACCCCGCCGTCCTTGTCGGTCAGAATCACCCAACCCATCCACATCGCCACGTCGCCCTCGATGAAACTGGCCGAGGTCTCCGAGCGGCATTCGCGCCAGCCCTTGAGGCCGAAGCCACCGTCGAGTGGGAAGTCGGGGTCGTGGCCGACGAAGTACGACAGCGCGCCCTTCTTGGTCGGGCGGAACGTCTGCTCGCCGCTGGCCAGGGTCGGCTTGAACAGCACGGGCCCGAGGTTGTAGCCGTAGGCGGCATCGAGCACGCCATCGGCGACCGATCGAGCGCCGTCGATCCCGTCGGCCTCGAAGGCTTTCGACACCGCGATGAGGGCTTCGCCCCACGCGATGCGGGCGGCTTCCAGCTCGGACTCTGTAATCGACATGGCGTTGTTGCTCTCCTCGTCCGTAAACGCATCTGGCTCGCCGTGTGATTCCCGTTCGGCGGGCCTGCGCCGGCAGAGTAATCACGGCCGGCCGGAATCGCCCGCGAGCGGATTCGCCAACACCCTGCTCGGGTTAGCGCGCCATTCGCTTGATGACGTACTCGTAGGCGCCGTCGCCGAACCACTTGCGGATGAACAACGCCGGTCGGGCGCCGTAGCCCTTGACATAGCGCCGCTTCGGCTTTCGTGCCGTGGCCGCCTCGACGAAGACCGCGCCGAGCACCTCGGGCTCGGTGAGGCGGTCCATCATCGCGTTGTCCTGGCCCATCATGTCGATGAACGGCTTCATCTGGGAGTCGTATGCGCTGTGGCCGTAGTACTTCTCGAGCTGGCGGCCCACGACGTCGGCGAACTCGGTCTTCACGCCGCCTGGCTCGATCACGACCACCTGGATCCCGAACGGCGCCGTTTCGATGCGCAGGCAATCCGACCAACCCTCGAGCGCGTGTTTCGTGGCGTGGTACCAGGCGCCGAGTGGGGTGAAGATCTTGCCGCCCATCGACGAGGTGTTGATGATCCGCCCCGCCTGCTGCGCGCGCATGTGCGGCAGCACCCGTTGGGTGAGGTCAGCTAACCCGAACAGGTTCACTTCGAATTGATACCGAGCATCATCGATCGGCACGTCCTCGACCGCGCCGTACAGCCCGAAGCCGGCGTTGTTGATCAACACGTCGATGCGACCCTCGGCTTCGATGATCTGGTCGACCGCCCGCTGGTTGTCGTCGGCCTTGGTGACGTCGACGGATATCGGAACGATGCCGTTCGGCGCGAGTTCCTGCTCCATCGAGTCGATGCGCCGTGCGGCGGCATAGACCTTGTGCCCCTGCGCAGCGAATTGGAGTGCTGCTTCCTTGCCCATGCCCGAGGAGGCACCGGTGATGAGGACGACCTTGGATGTCATGACTGGCTCCTGCTGTGCGTGTCGCGGGTGGAGTGACATTGAACGTAGGGATCGATACGCCGGCGGACAATGACGGATCACGCCAACCGAGTCACGGTTGGTGCCATCGCGAGGCCGACGGAGACGGCGGAATGCCATGGCGTAATCAGTTGCCAGGTTGGCGTGATCCGTCAACGCCTCCCGGCGGCGTCACGCCTACGATCGGGCTCGTGGCGTCCGACAAGTACGCACTCGATCCGCAAATGCGGGTCCTCTTGGCCGACCTTGGCGTGAATCACGAGAACGTACTGCGGCGCGCCGGCTTGCCAGGCGACTTGCTCAATCGACCGAACGTGGCGCTCGCTGGTGAGGAGTACCACCGCTTCTGGACCGCGTTGGACGCTGAGGCTGGTCATCCGGCCTTGCCGCTCCTGCTGATGAACGCGATCACCGTGGAAGCGTTCAACCCGGTGCTGTTCGCCACGCTGTGCAGTGCCGACCTCCGTCAGGCTGCCCGCCGACTGCAGACCTACAAGTCGTTGATCGGTCCAATGCGCCTCGACATCGACACCGATGCAGACACCACGACGATCGCCTGCCGGTGGCTCGACGACCAGCCGCCATCGTCGCTGGCGGTCGCCGAGCTGCTGTTCTGGGTAGCGATGGCGCGGATCGGTACGCGCGTCGACGTGCGTCCCATCAGCATCGTCACGGTTCGGCCGCCAGTCGATCAGGCGCCGTATGTCGACGCCCTCCACGTGGCGATCGAGCACGGTCCGCAACACGCGATCACCTTCGCCGCGGTCGACGCTGCCCGGCCGTTCCTCACGGTGAACGAGGCCATGTGGGAGCAAT
>JBCBSO010000515.1:0-3293 GCA_039819205.1 Actinomycetota bacterium | reverse complement strand
CGAACGACAGGCCGTCCAAGATCGGCTGGTCGTTCGAGGTCGAGCCGGGCCAGACGCTGGCGCTGCTCGGCCCGTCGGGCAGCGGCAAGTCGACGATCGTCAACCTGCTGCTGCGGTTCTACGACGCCGATTCCGGCGTGATCGAGATCGACGGCTACGACCTCGGCCGGCTTCCGCGCAAGTACGCCCGCTCGCAGATCGGTGCCGTGATGCAGGAGCCGTTCCTCTACTCCAAGTCGCTGCGGGACAACCTAAAGCTCGGCCGACACGAAGCGCCGGACGAAGACATGATCGACGTCGCCAACTCGGCCGCGGTGCACGACGCCATCGAGCGGTTCGACGACGGCTACGACACGATGGTCGGCGAGCGTGGCGTCACGCTGTCCGGCGGCCAACGGCAACGCGTCGCCATCGCCCGAGCGCTGCTGCAGGACAAGCCGGTGATGATCCTCGACGACGCGTTCTCCGCGGTGGACACCAAAACCGAAGCGATGATCGTCAACTTCCTGCGCCGACGCCACGGCCGGGCCACGACGATCCTGATCGCCCACCGGCTGTCCACGCTGATGCACGCCGACCGCATCCTCGTCTTGGAGCACGGCCGCGTGACCCAGCAGGGAACCCACGACCAGCTCCTGAAAACCGAAGGGCTGTACCGCCGACTCTGGCACATCCAGACGGCGCTCGAAGACGATTTGAAACAAGAAATGACCGCGGTCTGATCACGACCGACGGCTGAAACGATAGGAACGATCCGATGTCTCAACCCACCTTTGCGGAAGACGAACACGCCGTCCACACCCACTTCGACTGGGCGCTGTGGCGGAAAATCCTGGCGTTTGGAAGGCCCTACCTGAAGCTGTTCGCGGCGCTGGCGGTCGTGGCGGTGTTGGTCGCGGCTTGCGAAGTCGCGATGCCGCTCTTGGTCGGCGCGGTCATCGACCACGTCACCGAGCACGGCCTGGACGCCACGCTCTGGCCCTACGCCGCGGGGTTCGCGGTGCTGTCGATCGTGTTCGCGGCGCTGATCTTCGGCTTCATCGCCCTGGCGGGGAAGCTGTCGATCGCGATCTGTTACGACATCCGCGAAGCGTCGTTCCGCCATCTACAGCAGCTGCACTTCGGCTACTTCGACCAGCGCCCGGTGGGCTGGTTGATGGCTCGGCTGACCAGCGACTGCAACCTCCTGTCGCGGATCATGGGTTGGTCGCTGCTGGACGTGGTCTGGGGCGTGTGCATGTTGACCGGCATCAGCGTGGCGATGTTGATCCTGAACTGGAAGTTGGCGCTGCTGGTGCTGGCGCTGGTGCCGCCGTTGGCGCTGGTGGCCCGGTGGTTCCAGTGGCGATTGCTCGGAGCGTCGCGCAAGGTCCGCAAGGCCAACTCCCACCTCACGGCCGGCTTCAACGAATCGATCCAGGGCGTGCGGACGACCAAGTCCCTGGTCCGCGAGGGACGCAACCTCGAGGAGTTCCAGGAGATGACCGACACGATGTACCTGGACTCGATGCGCAACGCGGTCTACACCGCGGCGTTCTGGCCGGTGCTGCTGACGCTCTGCTCGGCGGCGACCGGCGTGGTGCTGTGGTACGGCGGGCTGAACGTGCTCGAGGGCACCCTCACCGTTGGCCAACTGGTGATGTTCATCGGCCTGGCGACCCAGTTCTCCAACCCGATCCAGGAGATGTCGCGGACCGTGACCATGATCCTCAGCGCCCAGGCCTCGGCCGAGCGGATCCAGCAGGTGCTCGAAGTCGAACCCGCCATCCGGGATTCCGAGGACGTGCGGCGGCGTATCGAGGCGAGCGCAGACGCGGGCTCCGTCGGAGTGGACGACGATTCGGGTCTAACCATCACCGAAGTGAGCTTCGAAGGCGTCGAGTTTGGCTACCACTCGGATCAGCCGATCCTCCGCGGGTGTTCGTTGACCGCCAGGGCGGGGCAGACCATCGCGTTGGTTGGCCCCACCGGCGGCGGCAAGTCGACGATCGTTTCCCTGCTTTGTCGCTTCTACGAGCCGCAACAAGGCCGTATCTTGCTGGACGACGTCGAGTACCGCGACCGCCCGCTGGCTTGGTATCAGTCGCGGCTCGGCATCGTGTTGCAGGTGCCGCAACTCTTCAACGACACGATCCGCGAAAACATCCGCTACGGAAACCTCGGCGCCAGCGATGAACAAGTGGTCGAAGCGGCCCGATGGGTCAACGCCCACCGCTTCATCGACGGGTTGGCCGAGGGCTACGACACCAAGGTCGGCGAGGGCGGCAACCAGCTCTCGACCGGCCAGAAGCAGCTCATCGCGTTGGCCCGCGCGGTCTTGTCGGACCCGCAGGTCTTCGTCATGGACGAGGCCACGTCGAGCGTCGATACCGAAACCGAGGGCCTGATCCAGGCCGCGGTCGATCGGGTGATGGAGGGGCGTATCGCGTTCGTAATCGCTCACCGGCTTTCGACCATCAAAAACGCAGACCAAATCCTGTTCATCGACCAAGGCCGGATCGCCGAGCGGGGAACGCACCGTGAATTGATCGACCGCCGCGGGCGTTACTTCGAGCTGTATACGAACCAGTTCACTGAGGAACACGAGATACACATGCTTCGATCGTGATTTGCGTTCGCACACGCCAGCGAGAACCATACCGACCGGCCTGCTGAGCCGGGCGGTTTTTCAGTTCTTTCGCCGACGCAAGGGGCTGGGAACCGAGAGATTTCGTGGTCCACGGCCCGAGTGGCTTTTTCCCTGAACCCGGTCCTGCTCTTTTTTTGGAGCCTCCTTCGGGTCTAGGTTTCGTTAGGGAGAGGGCGTCGTCGATAAGCGAAAGACGTTACCAGACGAGGATATTGTTAATGAGGCGCGTTAAACAGATGTGCCGCTGGGTCGAAATCGAGCCGTGGCCCAGGCCACTCGCGGCTATGTCTCGGAGCGGGCCGGCTTATGCTTTCGGGTCGGCGGTGGGTTGGTGCAAGAGGCCCGCTCGCGGGTTCGGGGGCAAACGCATCGGGGGGAAGCGTTTCCAGTCGTCGCCGGCGAGGCCGGCCGTCTCGCCGCCGCGGCGCAGGTGGTCGTGCAGGACGCCCCGCATCTCACGCAGCCTCGGCTCGGCCGACGCCACGCCGGCGAGGTTCAACGTCTCGTGCGGGTCGGTGTGGTGGTCGAACAGGAACTCCGCGTCGTCGGGCGCGCTGTAGATGTACTTCCACCGGCGGCCGACGGCCATGTAGGACGAGGTCGCGGCGATGGCCTCGCGGTCGCCGCCGGGGAAGTCGCGGCGGACGGATCGGCTGCGCGACAT
>JBCBSO010000514.1:0-3295 GCA_039819205.1 Actinomycetota bacterium | reverse complement strand
ACCCACGGACCGCATTACTACGGTCAACGCCTTAGCAGGGCGCCCCATTCGGCCGCTCTGGCACCTCTCCCGGGGAGGGCCGCAGTGTACCCGGATAGCCTCGTTCCCGGAACGGTGGCAGAGCGGACGAATGCACCCGCCTTGAAAGCGGACGAGGTGAAAGCCTCCGAGGGTTCGAATCCCTCCCGTTCCGCAGATGTACGTCCCGACACCGAAGGTCGACGGCGTGAGTCGCACCGCCCTCGGCGTGTGCGGCTACACCGCCCTGCTGACACGTCACGTGCAGTTGTCGAGCGTGTTCTACGACCCGTTCGCCGCTCCACTCTTCGCCGCAATGGCAACGGACGGCGTCGACGTCTTGGCGGAGTGCCCCGATTGGGATGCGGTGATCGCCGCCGGACCGGAGCCCGGCAACCCACGGCTGATCGCGCAGATGGCCTGGCGCAAACGATGGAACCAGGACAAGGTGCGGGCCCACCTCAACGCCGGTGTTCGGCAAGTGGTGATCATCGGATCCGGCCTCGACACCACCGCGCTGCGAATGATTCCGGTGTTCCCCGATGCGGTGTTCTACGAGATCGACCAGATTGAAACGCTGCGGGCCAAGGCCGACGCGGTGCACACCCTGTTCGGGCCGCTACCGGCGGAGCGCTACACCGCTGTGGACTTTGCCACCGACGACATCGAGGCGCGGCTACTCGCCGCCGGCTATGACCCCACATCGCCTGCCATGTTCGTCGCTGAAGCATCGCTGGAGTACGCGCCTCGGCAAGAAGTTGTCGACACGTGGCGAATGATCCGCCGCAACAGCAGTCCGACCACCACATTCGTCACGACGTTCGTGCGCCCTGCCGACGGTGGATTCAACGCCGACATCGACCGCTCGAAGGCGCAGGTCCAAGCCGCCGGAGAGCCCCTGCTGTTCACCCCGACGACCGACGAAATCGACGAGTTGTGCACGGCCGAAGGGTTCGAGATCGCCGACTCGATGAGCGGCGGCGAGGTACTGACCTACCTCGAAGGGCTTGGCGTGTCACGTGACGACTTGCCGTACGCGTGGGAGCGGCAGCTGACCCACACGTTGACGATGACCGAGCTGCGCTTCGCCGACCGCTGAGCGTCGGGCCGCACCGCAACGGGGCTGCCGCTTCTCGGCGTCGCCTGTTGCGGAAACGACGAATGCGGCCGCCGAGAACGGATCGCGACGTGTTGCGAACTCAACCGGCTGACGGTCGGCGCGAACCCATCACCGCTACAGATCGAACCGTTGCCACCGGTTGTCGTCGACGGCAAGAATCGCTCCGCCGTTAAGGGCTGCATCGACAGCGCCGTTGTCGGGATTGAAGTCCGGTACGCCGAGTTCGTGCATGAACCACCGCTGATCGCCGGTCTCACCGAGCAGCCACAACAGCGGATTGCCGTCGCCGTACTCCGCCAGCGGACTCCCGTCGAGCCGTGTGGCCGACATGTCCATCTGCGTCATCTCGTCTGGACTCAGATCGATGACCACGTCGCCGGTTGTGGGGTCGGTGATGATCGTGCCCGCAACCCCGGTCCGCAGGTGCTCGAGCCGTGCTTGCACCGCCGAGTGGGGGTCGGGCACTGGGTCCTCCGCGACCACCAGCGCACCGTCGACGGTGCGTACCTCGTACGACCAGCGGGCGCCATCGCTCACCCATGTGTACACGTAGTCGTCCTGCTGCCACGTCGCCGTCGACGCAACGCGCTCCGGAAGGTCCTGCTCGTAGCCAACCACTGGCCACGGACTCTCGGAGTAGAAGCGCAGCTCACGATCGTTGCTGATCCGATCGAACTCGATCGGCGTCCACGAACCTGACGCTCGATCGAGCATCACGCGCGTCGCGCCGAAGTCCATGTCGGTGAGCGTGACGACGGCGCCTGTAGCGGTGCCGACTGCGTCCACTGCCTCGAAACCGTCGGGAGCAACAAACGACGCCGACCGGCCGGGAACGTCCACGAAGGTCACCGAGTCCGCCCCGGTCAGCACATACCCCGTCTGGGTCGGAGCGAGCGCCCAGATCACACCTCCGGGAAAGCTCTCGGCTACGGGATCCTCGTTCACTTGGGCTGACCACACGGTGATCGGGTTGGGCGAGCGCAACATCGCAGTCGTCTCCGGGTCGAATCCGAGTTCGTCCCAGGTGAACTCGAACCGCTCAGTCGAACCATCGCGCAACCGCACGTCGAGCAGCACCCGCTCGTCGCTCATCGTCATGCCCGCTTGTGACTGATCTGCTCCGACCAAATCGTCGAGGATCAGCGAAGAGTCGAGACTAACCATTGGGTACAGGGCGTAGGCCCAGCCGCCCGGGAAGGCGACCAGTCGACCGTGGGGAGACGACATCAGCGGCCCGTCGAGTTCTCGCAGCGGGTCGGGCACCGTCCACTCGTGGACCTCGAAGTTCTGAAGATCGGACGTGATCATGATGGTCACCTCGAGATCGCGGAACCCGCCGGCATCGTCGGGCCAGTCGTCGGTGACCGCGATCACAAGGTGGTCGCCACCCGACGCGACGTCGGTGATCAGACCACGTTCGACAGGGAGCTCGAGCACTGTCTGCGTCCACGTCGTCCCATCGTCGGTCAGGAACACGTCGAGTCCTGGTGTCCACTTGTGGTTCAGCAGCGCATCCAGCACCTGCGGTTCCTCGGCCAGCGCGGCGTTCACCTGATCGAGGAACCCGGCTTCGGTCGCCACCGCAATTGCCTCTTCTTGCGTGATTGCTCCCGAATTCTCAATCAGGATCGCCAGGTCGAGTCCGAGGAGGATCTGCGCTTCTTGCACCGTGAGCGCGAAGCCAGGGGTGCCGATGAACGTGGGTCGGGTCACCGCAAATCCGTCGCGGAAGGAGAGCACGTGGTCGCCCTGATCAAGTCGCTCCGCGCCGGGTGGGGCTTCGACGGTGATCGGCTCGACGTCGAAGGTCGTGATCTCTTGTGACGGTGAGAGTTCGGCGACCGGCATCGTGGTCTCCGCAGACTGCTCGACGGCACTCGGAGCGATCAGTTCGAGCGCCGTGTTCTCAGACACTGTGGACGGGCTGGTCACGTGCGATGGCACGGAGACGACGCCCGAGTCCGTGGGCGTCATCACCGTGCTACTCGAGGAACCGCTGGTGAGCACGACGGCCAGCGCCCCGACACCGACCGTGGCCGCAGCAGCGAGCGGCACGCCGACGCGACGGCGTCGGCGGCGGATGTCGACGCTCCGTTCGATACGCCGCAGTCCAACGTCGGTGTCGATGGTCGGCACAGTGTTGGCCGCTCGACGCAC
>JBCBSO010000513.1:0-3299 GCA_039819205.1 Actinomycetota bacterium | reverse complement strand
CGTCTCCATCGACCAGATCTTCCGGAACCCGACCGTCCGCCAGCTGGCCGCGGTCGTGACGACGGGTGCACCGTCCACCGCGCCCCAAACCGAGCCGTTCGCATTGATCGACGAGGGAGTCCGGCTGCGCCTCCCGGGTGAAGTGGTCGACGCGTTCCCGATGTCCGCTGCGCTCGCCGGCCTCTACGTCGAGTCGGCCCGCCCGTCCCGCTACCGGGTCTACCGCACCACCCTGACCGTCGACGGGCCCTTCGACCCGGACGCGTTGCAGCAGCGACTCGACACGGTCGTCGCACGACATCCGATCCTGCGCAGCTGCCTGTGGGCCGAGAGCAACGAGCAGCCGATCCAGATCGTGCGGAAGGCGGTCAACGTCTCGATCGACGTCGTCGACCTCCGCGATCATGCTCCGCAGGAACGGACCGCGGAGCGGGAGCGGTGGCGCGAGGAGGAGATGCTCCGCCGGTTCGACTGGTTCGAGGCACCGCTGCTGAGGGTCACGGTGCACCTCCTCACGAACGAACGGTTCGACGTGACGCTGGCCGAGCCGTTCCTCGACGGGTACTCGGCAGCCCTCGTGCTGAGCGAGCTGCTCAGCGTCCGCCCGGCGGACGAGGAACCGATCGAGGTGCGCGGGCACGCCGAGCACCTCGCCGAGCAGGCCGCCGCCGTCGATGGTCCGGGTGCACGGTTCTGGAGCGACCATCTCGACGGGCACCCGGAGGCGGGCATCGCAGGATTGGGTTCCGACGTGGAACACCCCGCCCACGCCGAGATCTCCGTCGAGTTCGACTCCGAGGTGTCGACGGCCCTCGCCGCACTGAACCGGGCGACGGGCGTCCCGATCAAGTCGATGCTCCTCGCCGCGCACGTGCGGGCCCTGTCGGTGCTGAGCGGCACCCGCGACGTCGTGACCGCGGTGATGGCGAACGCCCGGCCGCCGACCGCCGACGGTGCGTCGATGGTCGGGCTGTTCCTGAATCCCGTCCCGCTGCGGATCGAGATGGGAGAGGGCAGCTGGTGGGACCTCGTCGAGGGTGTCCGCAGGATCGAGGGCGAGACCCTCGCCCACCGTGCCCATCCCTACGTCGAACTCACCCGCGCCCGCCTCGTCGACGGCGTGGACGCACTGTTCAACTTCACCCACTTCCATCCGTACCAGCGGATCGAACAGGAGGGGATCTTCCGAGTCGGCGATCGTTCCGCCAACGACCAGACGTACTTCGCACTGACCGCACAGTTCGAGCAGAACCAGGCGACCGGCGCGATCGGAGTGCGGCTCGAGACCTTCGGGCTCGCCCCCACCGCGGAGCTCAGAGCGGCGCTGACGGCGACCTACGACGGGTGTGTGCGGGCGATCGCCGCTCGCCCCGATGCCGCGCACCACACGGACCCCCTCGTGAGCACGGCGAGACCGGCGATCGAACGCGCGCTCCGCGGTGAGGCCGACCGCGAGCCTCGCCGTCCGCTCCACGCGCGGTTTGTCGAGGTCGTCGCCCGCCGCTCGAACGCAACCGCCGTCATCGAAGAGGACGCCACGACCTCGTTCGGCGAGCTGTCGCTCGCCATCGACCGCGTGGCCACCGCGCTTCGCGCCTCGGGCGTGGGTGCCGGCGAACCGGTTGCCGTGTCGCTCGACCGCAGCTCCGGTCTCCTCGCCGCGCTCTTGGGTGTCGTGGCCGTGGGTGCGGTGTACGTCCCGATCGACCCGGCGCTCCCGCTCGAGCGCCGTCGCCAACTCGTGCGCATTTCGGGTGCTCGGTGGGGGATCGGGCCACCGGGCGACGCAGCCGCTCTCGGCGTCGATGCCCTCGCGCTCGACGTCGCCGACGATGTCGGGCCCGCCGCCGAACCGTTGCCGGTTCACATCGAGCCCGACAGCCCGGCCTGCCTGATCTTCACGTCCGGGTCGACGGGAGTCCCGAAAGGGGTCGTCCTTTCCCACGGATCGATCGACAACCGGTTGGCGTGGGGCCGGGCACGCGTGCCGTTCGGCGCCGACGACGTGATCGGAGCGCGGACACCGATCGGCTTCGTCGATTCGATCACCGAGCTGTTCGCCGGGCCGCTGTCGGGTGCGGCGACGTTCATGGTGCCGAGCGGGCTCGACGACCCCGACGTGTTGCTCGGAGCACTCCGCCGCGGAGGCGTCACCCGTGCGACGTTCGTCCCGTCGCTGTTGCCCGGCATGCTCGCCGTCGGCGCCGACCTCGCCGATCGTGTTCCCGCACTGCGTTCGTGGACGTTCAGTGGCGAACCGCTGCCGACCGGCCTCGCGACGAGCCTCCTCGACCGCCTGCCCGGTGCGACGATCGACAATCTCTACGGGAGCACCGAGGTCACCGGCGACGTCACGGGCTACCGGCTGACGGGCGACGAGTCGCGCGACGTCGTGCCGCTCGGTACCGTCGTCGACGACAGCGAGGTCGCCGTCCTGGACTGCTGGGGTCAGTCGTGTCCACCCGGGGTCCAGGGTGAGATCGCCGTCACCGGCGCGGCGCTGGCGAACGGCTACTGGCACGATCGGGAGCTGACGGCCGACCGGTTCGGGTCCGGCATACCCGGCCCCGGAGGATCCGAGCGGACGTTCCGGACCGGGGATCTGGGCGTGATCGAGGACGGGAACCTCCACTATCTCGGACGACTCGACCGGCAGCTCAAGGTGCGCGGCGTTCGGCTCGAACCGGCCGAGATCGAACGGTGCCTGTCGAGTGTTCCGTCCGTGGCGGCCGCCATCGTGGTCGGCGGCGGCGCCCCCGGCGCGAGCTGTGTCGCCTATCTGCTGCTCGCCGACCCGTCGGCGGTGCCGTCGCTCGCAGAGCTGCGCGCCTCCGTCCACCGTGAACTGCCGACCGCTGCGGTGCCGGGTGCCTTCTTCAGCGTCCCGCACATCCCGACCGGGGCGACCGGTAAGGTCGATCGACGGGCGCTGAGCGACCTCGGGACCCGGCTCGACGTCGTCGCCACCGAGCCGGACCGGGCGCCGACGGCGGTGGAGCAGGAGCTGCTCCGCATGTGGCGCGATCGGCTGCGACGAGTTGACGTCAGGATCACCGACGACTTCTTCGAGCTCGGCGGGAACTCTCTGCATGCCGTCGGGCTCGCCGCAGAGATCAACGACCTGGTCGGCATCGACATCACGGTCGGGGACGTCTTCCGACACGCAACGCTCGCCGAACAATCCGTTCTCGTCGAGGAACGACTCATCCGATCCGAGGTGGAACAGCGATGACCCGAGCCGCACACGACATCCAGCCGACCGACGTCGATGCCCGACTCACCGGGTTGCGCGAGGGCAT
>JBCBSO010000512.1:0-3307 GCA_039819205.1 Actinomycetota bacterium | reverse complement strand
GCCGTGCCGCTAGTTGGTGGCGTTCTCCCAGAACGGCTTGCGGAGTTCGCGTTTGAGGATCTTGCCGGATCCGGTCTTTGGGAGTTCGTCCATCCAGTCGATCGAGCGCGGCACCTTGTAACCGGCGAGGTTGTCGCGCGCATGCGCCTGGACAGCGTCGTCGTCGAGGCCTGAGCCCGGGCGGCGAACGATCACCGCATGCACCGACTCGCCCCACTCCTCATTGGGGATGCCGAACACGGCGGCCTCGTACACATCAGGGTGCGCTTCGAGTGCCGCCTCGATCTCGGCCGGGTAGATGTTCATCCCACCCGAGATGATCATGTCCTTCTTGCGATCGCAGATGTAGATGAATCCCTCGTCGTCGCGGTACGCGATGTCGCCGACTGTCTGGAACCCGTCGCGGTGGTCTTCTTCGTACTTGTCGTGCTGTTTGTAGTAGTCGCTGAATACCGCCTTCGAGCGCACGTACAGCTCGCCGGTTGCGCTCGGCCCCGTCCCGGTCACGATCTCGCCGAGGTCGTCGTACAGACGGATGTCCACCATCGGCGCTTCCTTGCCGCACGAGCCCGGCTTGCGCATCTGGTCGGCCGGCAGCATCACCGTGTTTACCCCGAGCTCGGTCGAGCCGTAGATCTCGTAGAGCGACTCGGGCGGGAAGTCGGCGACGTAGGCCTGCTTCAACGCGAAGCTCCACGGCGCGGCGTTGGCGATCATGACGCGCATCGAGCTCACGTCGTAGCGGGCCTTCACGTCGGCGGGGAGATTGCAGATCATGCGGATTGGCGTTGGCGCGGCGAACGTCGACGTGCACCGGTACGTCTCGACCAGCCGCAGCCAGTCCTCCGGGTCGAACTTGTGTTGCAGCACCATCGTCTGGCCCATCGCCAACGCGATGGCCAAGAACCCGCCCGGACCCGAGTGATAGAGCGGTCCGGTCGTGAGGTACACGTCGTCGGGTGTGTAGCCGATGTGCTGGAGAAGCGCACCGGTTTGCACGGGATCGTTGGCCGTGCGGCGCATCGCCCCCTTCGGCTTGCCGGTGGTGCCCGACGTGTAGATCATCGTGCCGGCAGTGGCCTCGCCGTCGTTGTCGGTCGGGGAGTCGTCGGCTGCCGCGATGAGCGGGTCGACTTCGACCATCCCCGACGGTGCGGTGCCGTCGAACACCAGGACCTGTTCGATCTGCGGGATCCGCTCGCGGATGCGCTCGAACAGCGGCGCGTAATCGGCGTCGACGTAGGCCACCCGGGCGTCGGAGTGATCGACCACGTACGCGGCTTCGTCGTCGGCGAGCCGATAGTTGAGCGGCACCGCCGTGGCCCCAACCTTGCGTGCCGCATTGACGAACTCGACAACGCCGAGGGAGTTCTGACCGCACCACACCGCCTTGTCGCCGTGTCGCAGTCCGTGGTCGGTGAGCACTCGAGCGAGCTGGTTGGCGCGCGCCTCGAGCTGGAGGTACGACGCCGTTCGAACGTCGCCGTCTCCTCGGTCGTCGATCACGGCCATCCTCTCGGGGTTGGCGGCGGCGTGCGCGGTGAGCAGATCGGGCATTGCACTGTCGTAGCCAAATGTGGACGTGCCCGACGTACCGGAGGCGTCGCGCGCCCTCGCTCGGATCGGCGCCGATCGGTGGTGTGGAAGACTTATGTCATGCGCCGAACCATCGTTCTTCTCGCCGCAACCTTGTTCGTCGTCGCAGCATGTGGCGACGATGAATCGAGTGACGACGCCGACACAACCGCCGCGACGGCAGCTGTGACCGAGGCCGACGGCGCCACCGATGAACCGTCGTCGCCGCCGACGACCGCAACCGAAGGTGACGCCGCAAGCGACAGCGAGTCTGGCGCCGCCGACGACTCCACGTCCGATGACGCCGATGGCGACTCAGGAGACGGTGGCGGTAACGGTGGCGCCGGAGGTGTTGGTGGTATCAGCACCGGTTCGGCGACGCTCACGCTCGCCAACGGCGAGACGTTCGAGTTCTCGACGTTGTGTGTACTCGAACCGCAGGAGGCAGCGGGATCAGAGATCCTGTTCACGGTGTCGGCGCCCGACGGCGACCCGATCCTCGACGTTACGCAGTTCGGCGATGAGGGGACCGTGACCGGCATCGCCTCGATCAGCGTGTACGACGCAGCCAGCTTCGAGCCGCTGTGGGACGCCACCTCGATCAACGAGGCATTCGGTGGAGGCGTCACGCTCTCCCTCGACGGTTCGACGGTGACGGGCAGTGGGTCGTTCTATCCGATGGGCGACATCGAGCAGGAGCCAGTCGACGGCGAGCTGGTCGCCACCTGCTGACTCGCTCAGCCGCGGGTGAAGCCGTCGGGGACGAGCACGTCGTCGGGGCACAACTCGTCGACCGACGACCGTCCCAACGCACGCATCGTGGTGTCGATCCCGTCGCGCAGCACGTCGAGGACGTTCTCGACTCCGGCTTGGCCGTTGGCCGCCAGCCCCCAGAGGTAGGCGCGGCCGATCATCACCGCGTCGGCGCCGAGCGCCAGGCACTTGACGATGTCGCTCCCGCGCCGCACCCCGCCGTCCATGATCACGTCGACGTCGCCGCCGACCTCCTCGGCGATGCCCGGAAGCACGCGGATCGCGGCCGGCGCACCGTCGACGTTGTTGCCGCCGTGGTTCGACACGGACACCGCGGTGGCGCCGGCTTCGACCGCGTTGCGTGCTTCAGAGCGGCGCATGATGCCCTTCACCATGAACGGTCCATCCCACTGTGAGCGCAGCCAGGCGATGTCCTCCCACGTTGGGGGCGGTGTTCCCGCCCATACCCCGTAGGCGTCGAAGAAGCCAGGCGGCTGCTCGTCACCGGTAACGAAGTTGGGCACGCTCAGTTCGGGCAGCTGGCGCTGTGCCAGCCAGGTGGCCAGCCACGCCGGACGCATCATCACCTCTGGCGCATGGCGCATCATCGTGCGCAGGTCGATCCGCTCCGGGATCGGCGGGCTACCCCAGTCGCGACTGTGGACGAACGACCAGTCGAGGGTGACGATCAGTCCCTTGGCGCCGAGCGCGTGGGCGCGATTGATGCGCGCCAGGATCGAGTCGCGGTCGCCCGCCCAGTAGATCTGGAAGAACGTTTGCGGGTTGGCCTCGATGACGTCGACCATCGGTTTGCTGGCGAACGACGACAGGCCCATGGCCACCCCGCGTGCCGCCGCCGCCCGGGCGACAGCGAGCTCGCCGTCGGGATGGACCGCCTGTACGCCGGTTGGCGAGATCATGACGGGCATCGAGATGGACTGGCCAAACACCGTGGTGGACAAGTCGCGTCCCGCGGGCT
>JBCBSO010000511.1:0-3308 GCA_039819205.1 Actinomycetota bacterium | reverse complement strand
GTGGACGGCGGAACGAGGCGATCGTCGATCTCGGGTTTCATCCCGACGCCGCCGGGTTTCAGTGCGAAGGGCTGCTCATCGATCGCCACGGCGACCGTAGCGTCGCCGTGCAAGGCATCCATCCGCGGCGGATGGCGATTCCCCTCGACGACGCGATCGGCGACGTCGAGTTGCTCATCGAAGCAGCGTCGAACCCGATGATCCCGCAGTTCCAGCCGACGCCGATGGGCGATCCGGCAACCGCACCCGACCGTCCGCTGTACCGGTTTCGCCGGGCGGAGCTGGTGACCATCGATCCCGAGGCGGAAGCGCTCGTGCACGACCTCGACGTGCTCGACGGGATCATGCGCTCACTCCACCGCGATGACCCACGCCGCGCTCGCCTGTTGCTCACGATCGAGGCCTCGCTCGACGCCGTTCCCGACATCGCCAAGGCACGCGCCATTGTTGCGCCGGCGATGACCGCAGTAGCGAGTCACTCCGACCGGCACCGGGTGATCGCTGCTGGTCACGCGCACATCGACACGGCGTGGCTCTGGCCGATCCGCGAGACCGTTCGCAAATGCACCCGCACGTTTGCATCGGCGGTCGGGTTGATGGACCGCTACCCCGACTACCGGTTCGTGGCATCGAGCGCCCAGCACTACGAGTGGATCCGTTCTGAGCACCCGGAGCTGTTCCGGGCGATTCGCCATCACGTCAACCGGGGCCAGTGGATCCCGGTCGGTGGGATGTGGGTCGAGTCCGACATGAATCTGCCCTCGGGCGAGAGCCTCGTCCGCCAGATCGTGTTCGGCCAACGCTGGTTCGAGCACCAGTTCGGCCGACGCTGCACCGAGGTGTGGATCCCCGATGTGTTCGGTTATCCGGCGGGATTGCCGCAGGTGTTCGCAGCCGGTGGAATGCAACGGTTCATCACCCAGAAGCTGTCGTGGAACAAGCAGAACCGGTTCCCCCACAGCACGTTCTGGTGGGAGGGTCTCGACGGCACTCGGGTGCTCACCCACTTCCCGCCGGTCGACACCTACAACGCCGAGGTGTCATCGGGCGAGGTCGCTTTCTCGGTGCGCAACTTCCAAGATGCCGCTTGGAGCTCGACGTCGCTGATGCCCTTCGGCTGGGGTGATGGCGGTGGTGGACCGACACGCGAGATGATCGAACGTGCGCGACGTATGGACGGCGCCCATCCCGATGCCACGGTCGAGATGGCGAGTCCCGCAGAGTTCTTCGAGGCGGTGGAGGCCGAGATCGAGGCGGGAGCCGAGGCGCCGGTGTGGCGCGGTGAGCTGTACTTCGAAACCCACCGCGGCACGCTGACCAGCCAGCTCCGGACCAAGCTCGGTAACCGTCGGTGCGAGCGGCTGCTCGTCGAGGCCGACCTGTGGGCCGCGACCGCAGGTGAGCCAGCCGATCTCGACGACCAGTGGCGCGCCGTACTCACCCAACAGTTCCACGACATCCTCCCGGGATCGTCGATTGCGTGGGCGCACCAGGACGCCGAGCGAGTCTTCGGCGAGGTCGCCGAGGCGGTCGAGCAGCGCATCGCCGGCCTGCTCGAGGCCGTGTTGCCGGCTGGCTCGTGGCTGGCCAACCCGGCCGATGCCCCTGTCGACGGCGTGGCCGTGCTGCCACAGGGTTCCGCCGTCGCCGACTCGCCGGATGGTGAGCTGGTGCAGCAGCTCGCCGACGGATCGGTCGCCGCCGCGGTGTCGGTTCCGCCGCTGGCGATCGCTCCTGCGATGGCCCGTGTGGTCGACGATCGGGTGGCGCTGTCCGATACCTCGATGAGCAATCACCATCTGGCGGTGCGCTGGAACGGTGCCGGGGTGCTGTCGTCGGTGATCTCGATCGATCATGCGCGTGAACTCATTCCGCCGGGCCGGGCGATCGAACTCGAGCTGGCGGTCGACCAGCCGGTGGCCTACGACGCATGGGATCTGGAGAGTTGGACGCGCCGGCGGAGCGTCGCCCTCGACGGCCCCGCCGAAGTCGAGATCGTCGACCACGGGCCGCTCGTGGGGCGCGTCGTCGCCCGGCGGACGGTTGGCCCATCGACGTTCGTGACGACGGCGGAACTGCGCGCCGGCGACCCTGCGCTGTACCTCCACCTCGACATCGACTGGCGTCACGATGAACACCTCCTCTCGCTTGCGGTGCCGCTCGAGGTGCGTGCCGATACAGCGACGTGCGACGTGCAGTTCGGCGTGGTGCAGCGGCCGACGCATCCGTCGAGCCCATGGGACGCCGCGAAGTTCGAGGTGTGCGCCCATCGCTTCGTCGATGTCAGCGAGCCGTCGTTTGGTGTCGCCGTGCTCAACGACGGGCGCTACGGGCACTGCGTGTTCGACGGCGCGATCCGCGTCAGTGTGGCGCGCGCCGCCAAGTATCCCGACCCCGCTGCCGACCACGGGCGTCATCAGGTGACGCTCGCCGTGTTGCCCCACGGTGCGGGGCTGGCCGACGTGCGCGCCGCAGCGACGCGGTTGAATGCCCCGCTACGTTCGTGCTCGACGACGCCGACGTCATCGCCGACCGCGATCTTCCCGCAGCCGGTGGTTCGTCTGCTCGACCGTGGCGGGGGTCCGGCACTGGGCGTTGGTGTCGACGCAGTGAAGCTCGCCGACGATGGCAGCGGCGACCTCATCGTTCGCTGTCACGAAGCGCTCGGCGATCGGGGCCATGCACTGCTCGTCGTTGGCGACGGTCGGCGGGTCGGCAGCGCGTGGCGTTGCAACCTGCTCGAAGAGCCCGATGCGCCGCTGGACGTGGCCGACGGCGTGGTCGACTTGGCGCTGCGCCCCTTTGAGTTGGTCACGGCCCGCCTCCGCCGCGTCGACGACTTCGACGGCCGAACCGCGTAGCGATCGTGTGACAGTTGCGGTCTGACCCCTTCTGTCACGGGTTGCGCGTCGGGTTGCCTCGTCAGCACGTGCGTGACAGAAGGGGTCTGACCCCTTCTGTCACACGACTTGAACGTGAACCAACCGTTCCGCTCGGGGTTCGGCGTCGCCCACTTCTTCACCGGGTGCCCGGTTGCGGCACCTCGCTCACGCACACACAGCGACGCACGCTTGCGACGCTCTCAGTGAAAGGAACCATCCATGACGATGTACGGCGCCAACCCCGAACAACTCGCCCAACTCGGCGCAACGCTCACGCGTCAAATCGATGCGGTCGAGTCGATGCGCAGCACTGTCGACGCGGCGGTTGCCAACACCGTGTGGCAAGGACCCGCACGCGACCGGTTCGTCGAAGAGTGGAACGGCTCGTTCACCAAGGCGTTGACCAGCCTGGTCGAGGCGTTCGAC
>JBCBSO010000510.1:0-3316 GCA_039819205.1 Actinomycetota bacterium | reverse complement strand
CCGTCAGCGACTCGCCGTGGACCAACACCGATCGGTCCGCTTCCGGTGTGGACTCGTCGATCGCCGCAACGATGATGCTGTCGGCGTACACGTCGATGCGGCCAGGACCGTCGACGTCGAAGGTCACGGCGTTCGCCGCATTCTGGGAGAACATCGCATCGACGATGAGCCGGTCGTCGGTACCCATCGTCACAACGTGATCCTCGGGGCCCAACTCAGGCGACCAGCGCACGAGTTCGTTGTCGGTGGCCAACAACGCCATGAGCGTGTCGGGGTCGGCGGCGACCGAGGGGTCGGTGGTCAGGACGAGTTCGCTGTCGAAGTCGGCCACGAGCATGCCCTCGGGGTCGGCGTCGACGCTGAAGAACGAGGCATCGATCGTCGTGACGTGCGCGCCCTCCTCCCACACTTCGATCGATCCGGGCCCGGTGACCGTCGTGTCGACGACGCTCCATCCCGGCTCGAACACCGGGTCGAAGAAGGCCCAGCCCATCGGCTCGACCTCGACGGTGACGGCGTCGTAGGCGTTGACGTCGCCAGTCCAGTAGTGCAGCGCGTCGTCGTCGTCGGCGGGCACGCCGAGCAGGCTCCAGCCCTCGGCTGCGACCTGCGATCGATCGTCGGCGAGAGTGACGCGGTCCACGTCCGGTCCCGGCATCACCACACCGGCGCCCTCGATTTCGTCGACCTCGACGTCGTCCTTGTAGACCTTCACCACCCCGTCGCCCTCGGGTGTCACCATCCAGACCGCGCTATTGGCGCTCGGTCGTCCTGCGACGTTGAAGCTGTGGTCGTCCGGGTCGAGGGCTACACGCTCGTCGCCGTCTCCGAATTCGTACCAGTCGCGCAGCGGGGTGTCGGCGGTGCCGTCGATCCACCATCCGTCGGCGTCCTGATAGACCGCGTAGTCCTCGGTGCCCGCTGGGGCACCGACCGCGCCGAACAACGAGCGCTTGAACTCGAGGTGCAGTTCGTACGCGTTGTCGGCCAGAGCGAGCCAACTCTCGGCGCCCGCTGGGTCGTGATCTGCCCAATAGAAGTAGTAGTCGATCAGCATCTGGGCGGCCATCGCCGACACGGCGTCGGCGTAGAGCACGAACGACCACAGCGCGGCGTAGAACGCGTCTTCGTCGTCGGGGGCGGTGCCGAAGTTCGAGGACTCGACCTTGGCCGCTTCGCTGATCATCGACAGCGTGCCGTTGCGGAACGAGAACGTGGCGGGCCCGATCGTCTGGCCGAGCGTCGTGAAGTACGCGTGGATGTCGTCGAGGGTCTCGTCGCTCGGGCCG
This sequence comes from Actinomycetota bacterium, assembly GCA_039819205.1. GTDB lineage: Bacteria > Actinomycetota > Acidimicrobiia > Acidimicrobiales > Ilumatobacteraceae > JABSQH01. The sequence continues at coordinate 2,027 of JBCBSO010000510.1, read as the reverse complement.
TGTGCGCCGTAGCTGTCCAGCACCTCGGTGTACCACCGGTAGTTGCTGTCGTTGGTCCCGGCGAATTCGGTCTGGATCGTGGCGGAGTACGAGAGCAGATCGGCCACGAGGTTGTTGGCGAGCAACTTGTCGAGCGCGTCGAGCATGTCCTGGGACTTCTGCAGCATGGTCAGCACGCGCTGGTTCATCTCCTCGAGCTTGTTGCCGATGCGCGTCAGCTCCTCGAGCATCGCCCGGTTGAAGGCCGAGGCCGGGTCGGGCATGCCGAACGCGAGCACGCCCATTGCGATCATCACGCCGGCACCGAATCCGTACTTCTTGGTGTCGGAGAGCTTCCAGCTCGGCTTGGCGTTGGGCGATCCGCTCTTGCGGATCACCTTGAGGTTGCTGTACTTGCCCAGCTTGCCTTCCGCCCAGTCCTTGGCGATCGCGCCGGCGAGGCCTGTCGTGGCCATCGCGTGCATCTCCAGCTGGTACTGCCACGTCTCGGTGTTCGCCGCCTCGACGCTGTCCTCGGACCGGGCGACGACGGCACCCAGGGCGACCGCGAGCGCGACGATCGCCGCGGTCAACGAACGCGCGCCGCAACGCGACGTGCGCGGGTGTCGGTCGCTTGCGCGCCGCGACTCGGGCGGGGTGGGAGGAGTGGCGGAGTCGTTCACAGCAGTTCCTAGATGAGGTCGAAGATGACGGTGTTGTCGGGGCCGTTGTTGGACTCGAAGTGGACGGTGAGTCGATTGGTAGCCGGGTCGTACTGGCCGGTTGCTCCGGTGATCGGGTATCTGGTGGAGGTGGCGTGGCATCGCGGGTCGGTGGGACTGCAATGGGTGGGCATGGTCGTCTCGTGGTGATCGCCTGAGGCTGTGGAGTTGATGAGCGTGCCGTCGGGGTGGACGTCGAAGGAGAACGTGGCGGCGTTGAAGCTGGCGCCCGCCCACTTGCCGCCGCTCCAGTAGCCGGTGGTGGAGCCGTTGGTGCTGATGTGGCCACCGTCGAGGGTGACGGTGCCGGCTCCGTAGTGAATGGACTGATCGCCGACGACGGTGTCGGTGTGGTTGAGGGAGTGGACGGCGATTCCGCTCGACTCGAACTCCGCGGTGACGTCGACGACGCGGCCCGGTCCGAGGAGCAGAGTTTCCGTATGGGCGCCGTTGTGGGCCCCGGACCACTGGGCGAACGCCCACTTGCTGTTGGCGCCGGGCACGAGCGTCAGACCGTCGTCGGCGATCTCGGCTTCGTTGCCCGTCAGCACTGCGAACCGGTGGTACGTCGGAGGGGTGTACCGATCGTTGCCCGTCACTCGGGTGTCCAACTCGCCGTCGACGTAGACGTCGACGAAGGCGCTGTTGTCGTCGACGCCGCTGAAGCCGAGGTCGATCGTGGCCGGTACCGGGGGGTGCGCGAAGTCCACGCCGATCGCCAGCCCATCGCCGAGCTCGACGATCTCGGGGCCGTACGGGTCGGCCACGCCGGACCATTGCCCCGGGTAGCCCTCGTCGTCGGCTCGCGCGACCGCAACCCAGCCGCCGAGGTCGACGTCGGCGATGTCGCTCGTGATGATGAGCTGCTCGGCGGGGACGCCGAACTCGCCTGAGGCGTAGCGCGTCGTGACTGGTGCGCCGTCGTTGAAGATGTCGACGAAGCCCGGCCCCGTGATCGTCAGGTCGACGGTGGGGGCTGCATCGTCCGCGAACGTGGGGGTCAGTTCGACGTCATCGTCGTCCGGCAGGGGCACGACGAACGAGCCGCTCTCCACGTACTCGCCATCCCACCCGGCGAACGGCCCGGCCGATTGCTCGGGGATCAGCACCAGCCCGCTCTGTCCGGCGCGGTCGACGTCGGAGGCGAGGGTGATCTCCGTGATGTCGTCGCGGATCGGCACCTCGGTCACGCCCTCCTCGGCGATGTCGACGACGACGCCGTCGAGTACCGCGACCACCGAGCCGTCGCCCTCGACGGTCAGCCCGAGGTTGCGCGACGACGGGAGTTCGGTCGGCTTGGTGAACACTTGGTAGTGCCCGCCTTCG
>JBCBSO010000509.1:0-3322 GCA_039819205.1 Actinomycetota bacterium | reverse complement strand
ACGTCGGCGCCGTCGAGTGACGGAGGCACGTAGGCGCCGGCTGCGTCGTCATCGCGTTCGTAACGAATGGCGGTGCCATCGAGCGCATGCACCACCACGGTGGCGCCGTCGGCGAACGACTCGACCCGGATGAGGTCGATGTCGGCGATCGCCTCGCCGCCGATCGCCCAGCCCGCGGGCAGCATCGAGGCAGTGTGTGGACCGGGATCGGCGTACCCGAGGGCGAGGCTGGCGCCGCCGGTGGGCACCGCACGCGACATCATCAGTGCCCCGGTCCCCAATCCGACGGTGAGCGGACCGAGGTCGTCGATCGGCTGGTCGGCGGAGCGTCGCAGATCGACGATGAACTGGTTCCACGACTGCGGAGTGTCGGCGCTGCCGATGACCCGCCAGGCGTAGGTGTGACCGTGCTGCAGACGTCCTGCCGGAATGACCCACGAGGTCTCGGTGCCCTTGTGTTCGGCGACCAGTTCCGTTGCCCCACCGGCGCCCGACAGGTCGAACACCATGTAGCGAAAGTCGCCGTCCTCGTCGGGATCGCCGGCGGCGTGCAGCGTCGGGCGCTCGGTGGCGCTGACGCAGTTGCCCTCGCCGATGCAGCTCAGCTCGACGACTGCGTCGCGGGTGAGGGTCGGGCCGCCGGTATCGGGCCCCGCGATCGGGGGAAGCGAGGCGGCGGCGTTCCAGTCGACGCCGGGGGTGCCGACGGCTGCGGTGGCGCGCGCTGGCACCGAGAGCACCGAGGCGCTCATCACGAGCGCGCCAAGGAGGCCCCCTGCGGCGAACGTGGTTCGGCGGGGCCGGTGGAGGGCGGCGGAGGTGTTGCGGGGTGTTTTCATCAACTTGTCGACTTCCTGGACGATTGGTCTTGTTGCTGACTCCACCATCTGCCTCTGCACCTGTGCGCAACCTGAACATGCCGCCATGGTTGGGCAGGGGAAACGGCATTCCCTTGGGGGATTTGACGCTCCCCATCAGGGAATTCGACGTTCCCCGTCGCCGGGCCGTCGGTAGCGTGGTGCGCCGTGCCAGCCACCGACCTCGAACAGATCGTCAGCCTGTGCAAGCGCCGCGGCTTCGTGTACCAGTCCGCGGAGATCTATGGCGGATTCCGTTCGACGTACGACTACGGGCCGCTCGGTTCGTTGATGTTGCGCAACGTGAAGAACGCGTGGCTTCGATCGATGGTGCAGCAGCGTGACGACGTGGTGCTCATCGACGCAGCGATCCTCGGCCCACCGCAGGTGTGGGAGGCCTCAGGGCATCTGAGCAACTTTTCGGACCCGCTGGTCGACTGCACCAACTGCAAGACCCGGCACCGCCTCGACAAGCTCGAGGACCCGCGGGTGTGCCCCGAGTGTGGTGCCGTCGACAGCTTCACCGAAGCGCGGGCGTTCAATTTGATGTTCAAGACCCAGGCCGGCCCCGTCGAGGGTGCTGGCTCAGCGGCGTACCTGCGGCCCGAGACGGCGCAGGGGATGTTCACCAACTTCGGGCAGGTGCTGCAGACGGCGCGCAAGAAGCCGCCCTTCGGCATCGCTCAGGTGGGCAAGAGTTTCCGTAACGAGATCACTCCGCAGAACTGGATCTTCCGCACCCGCGAGTTCGAGCAGATGGAGCTCGAGTTCTTCGTACGTCCTGAAACCAGTCAGACATGGTACGAGTACTGGTGCCGCGAGCGGATGAACTGGTACGTCGAGCACGGCATCCCCGAGTCGATGCTCCGGCTGCGGGCGCACGACGCCGATGAGCTGTCGCACTACTCGACCGGCACCAGCGACGTCGAGTTCCAGTTCCCATGGGGATTCGACGAGCTGGAAGGCATCGCCCAGCGCACCGACTACGACCTCAAACAGCACGCTCAGCACTCGGGGGAGAAGCTCGACTATTTCGACCCGCAGACCAACGAGCGGTACGTGCCATACGTGATCGAGCCGGCGGCCGGCGCAACGCGCACGATGGCGGCGTTCTTGCTCGCCGCCTACGACGAAGACGTCATCAACGACGAGACGCGGACCGTGTTGCGTCTGCACCCGCGCCTGGCGCCGTATCAGGTGGCGGTGTTGCCGCTGTCGCGCAAGGACACGCTGACACCACTGGCCCACGAGGTGCGCAAGACGCTCGCCGACCGGTACATGGTCGACTACGACGAAACGCAAAACATCGGCAAGCGGTATCGCCGCCAGGACGAGATCGGGACACCGTTGGCGGTCACGGTCGACTTCGACTCGCTCGATGACAACGCCGTCACCGTTCGGGACCGCGATACCACCGAGCAGGTGCGGGTGCCGATCGACGAACTCGTTGCGACCGTGTCGGGCAAACTCGGGTTCTGAGCCGAGCCGCACGCACCGGTACGGTCGCTGCCATGAGCCACATTTCGATTCTCGCCACCTTCGTCTGCCAGGACGGCAAGCGTCAGGAGCTGTTCGACGGTCTTGCGCCGATGATGGACCACGTCGAGACCGAGGACGGCACCATCCACTATCACCTGCTGGCCGATGCCAACGACGAGAACAAGGCCTACATGTACGAGATGTACAGCGATGAGGCCGCGCTGCAAGCCCACTCGACCAGCGAGGTCATGCAGCAAATCATGGGCGCGTTCGGCGGGATCCTTGCCGGGCGGCCCGAGCTGACGATGATGTCGCCGGTGCGCGGCAAGGGTTACTAGACCAAGCAGGCGCGGGTGGCGACATACCTCGATCGCATTCTCGAACGTCACCGAGCGGCCGCTCAGGCCGATGCGCGATCGCTCCGCGACCTCGCCACCCAAGCCGGCGACCTACCGCCGGCGAGGGGGTTCACGGAGGCCTTGCGCAGCGCTGACGGGTTGGGTGTGATCGCCGAGATCAAGCGACGGTCGCCGTCGAAGGGAGAACTCTTCGCCGACCTCGATCCGGCCACCGTGGCAACGGCGTACGAACGCGGTGGCGCGGCGTGTCTGTCGGTGCTCACCGACGAGGAGTTCTTCGGCGGCTCAGCCGCCGACCTGTACACGGCGCGCGCGGCGTGTTCGCTGCCGGTGATTCGCAAGGACTTCACCGTGGCACCGGCCGATGTCTACGACGCCCGGATCATGGGTGCCGACTGCATCTTGTTGATCGCCGCAGCGCTCGAGCCCGCCGAACTCGCCGACTTTCATGCGTTGGCGGTCGAACTTGGACTCGACGTGCTGGTCGAGGTGCACGACGAAGCCGAGCTCGACGTTGCGCTGGGTGCGGAGGCTTCCTTGATCGGGGTCAACCAACGCGATCTGGTGACGTTTCACGTCGATCATGACCGCGCCGTGCGGATGGCCGCGCAGATTCCCGATTACGCC
>JBCBSO010000508.1:0-3325 GCA_039819205.1 Actinomycetota bacterium | reverse complement strand
CGGAGGTTGCGCAATGACCATCAACACCGCCCCCGACCGCCTTGCCGCCGACGCCGACGGCCAACGCTTCGGCACCTTCTCGTACCTGCCCGCAATGGACTCGGATCAGCTCCGCGCCCAGATCCAACATCTCGTCACGATCGATCTCGACCCGGCCATCGAACACAGCGCGGCAGGCCGCGCCGGTGAGCGGTTCTGGCAGATGTGGCACCTGCCGTTCTTCGGCGAACGCGACGTCGACGCCATCGAGAGCGCGATCGAGACCTGTCGACTCGCATACCCGGAGGACGTGATTCGCCTGATCGGCTACGACAAGCTGCGCCAGACCCAGGCCGCCGCGTTCGTGGTCCACGACCCGCACCGATGAACCCTCGAACAGCGATCTGAGTACGGTGACCGCATGCACGAGCTGTCGATCTGCACGTCGCTGGCGGCGATCGTCACCGAGCATGCAGACGGACGGCCAGTCGCCCGAGTACACGTCGACGTCGGTCATCTCCGCCAGGTGATCCCCGACACGCTGCGCTACTCGTGGGACATCGTCGCCACCGATCCGCCACTGGCCGGCTCGGAGCTGGTGATCAATCACATCCCCGCCGTGATCTCCTGTGCCGACTGCGGCGCCGACACCACCATCGAACACCCGGTGTTCCGTTGTGCCAGCTGCGGTTCGACGAACACCGAGGTACGCAGCGGCCGCGAGCTACTCGTACGATCGCTGGAGCTTGCGGACGAGGCTGCAGTAGGGAGTTGACGATGGGGCGCTTTCACCCACACGGCGATCACGAACACCATCACCACCACGACGATCACGAGCACGACCATCGGGATGTCGGCGACCACAGCGGGTACGCCACCGGGGGCGTGCGCGTCGAGGTGCTCGAAGAGATCCTCGGCGAGAACGAGCGCACCGCGGCCGCCAACCGCGACGACTTCGCGACAAACGACGTGCGTGTGATCAACGTGATGTCGTCGCCCGGCGCCGGAAAGACGTCGTTGTTACGCGAGGTGTTCATCCGCTCGGGTGAGCGCACTCGCTTCGGCGTGGTCGAGGGCGACATCGAAACAGCGATCGACGCCGACCGACTCGCCGAAACCGGCGTTGCGGTGTCGCTGGTCAACACCGCCAACGGTTTCGGCGGCGAGTGCCACCTCGATGCCACGATGGTCCGCTCCGCGCTCCCCCGTCTGTCGCTGCCCGACCTCGACGTGGTGATCATCGAGAACGTTGGCAACCTCGTGTGCCCGGCCGAGTTCGACGTCGGTGAGCACGCCCGCCTGATGGTGTTCTCGGTCACCGAAGGCGAAGAGAAGCCACTCAAGTACCCGGTGATGTTCCGCTCGGCCGACGCCATCGTGGTGAACAAGACCGATCTGCTCCCCCACCTCGACTTCGATCTCGATCTGTTCTTGCACCACGTCGAGTCGGTTCATCCGGGGGTGCCGGTGCTGCACACGTCGGCGCGCACCGGCGAGGGAGTCGACGCCGTCGTCGACTGGATCACTCAGGCGGGCTGACTCAGCGCGTCGAGCGCCCGCTCGGTCGCCCACGCCAGATCGCGACCGTTTCCTTCGGCCAACCAGGACGCAATCGCGCCCGACTCGTGGCGCGCGGTGATCGCGTCGAGCGCCGCCTTCAGGTCGGCCAACTCCCCGCCGTAGGAGTCGGTCGTCGAGCTGGCGTCGAGCGCGCCCAACAACTCGATCGCTGCGCGGTCGCGACCGAGACGCTCCAGCAACACCACCACATTGCGCAGCGCCGTCACCACATGGGTCACGTCGTGAGTGAAGCGATACTGCCGCAGCACAGGAACGAACGCAGCGATCGCGGCCTCGCCGTCTCCGGCGCGCGACAGGGCGGAGAGTCTCGTCACTTGGGCGACACTCACCACGAACCCGGAGCGCACCGACTCGCCCGCGCGAATCGCTCGCTCGACCAGTCTCAGCGCCTGGTCAACCTCGCCACCAGCCAAGGCTGCCTCCGCCGCCGCGTAGTCGAGCCACGCACGAATGGTCGGCGCGAGTTCGCCCGACGGTCGATCGGTGTGGAGCACCGTCTTCGCCGACTCGACGTCGCCGCCATACGCCAGCGCCAGCGAGATCGAGTTCGTGCCAAGCATCCACATGAACGGATCGTCATGGTCGACGCCGAGGGTGCGCAGCGCCTCGCCGTACTCGTGCACCTGGTCGAGATCACCCCCATACAGACCGAGGTTGGCCAGCGTGTCGAGCGCACTCGAACGCACGCGCAGGTCGTCGCTGTCAGCGGCGCGCCGAGCCAGATCGCCGGCCTCGTTGAGGCGACCGCGGTTCGCCGCATCGGCGGCGGCCGCAGCGAGATGTGCAGGAGCACAATCCGCGGCGCCGATCAACTCTGCCGACCACTCCGCAAGCTCGGGCCACAGCCGCTCTTGTGCGTACAGCAACAGCGCCGCGGCGAGTTCGGCGGCGAGGTCAGCGTCGTGTTCGATCGCCCAGCGATGCGCAACCCGTATCTCGGCCACCAGCGAGTCGAGCCGTGCCGCGGCGATTGATTCGTCGACCGTTCGCAGCACTCGATCAGCGCGCCCGGCGGTGGCTGCGACCCACGCAGCGTGACGAGCCTCGAGATCGGCGCTGCGTCGCGGGCCGACGACAGCACGGACGGTGTCGAACAATCGGTAACGCGTGGGCTGCTGACTCGTATCGGCCACGACGAGTGAGTGATCGATGAGCTCGGCGAGCGGGCCAGCCGCGAGCTGGCGGCCGTCGACCTGCGCCACGTCGGTCACGTCGTCGAGACGCGTCGCTCCGGCGAACGCCGAGATCGTCACCAGTAGGTCGCGCGCGTCAGCGCTGAGCAACGGCAACGACCACTCGACCAGCGCACGCAGTGTCTGATGCCGCTGTTCACGGCCGCGAGTAGGCGACTGCAGCAGGTCGAGTCCGTCGGTCAACAGGTCGACGAGCTCGTCGGGGCCGAACGCGGGCAGGCGTGCAGCCGCCATCTCGATTCCCAGCGGTAGCCGGTCGACCATGTCGACCAGTCGATCGACAACCTGCACCTCATCTGCCCGCCACTGGTACGCCGCGTCGATCCGGGCCACTCGAGATCGGAGCAGCTCGGTCGCGGCATCCCGATCGAGCGGCGACACCCGCTGCACGCACTCGGCGGCAACACCCAGGCGTTCACGACTGGTGGCGAGAAGACGCACATCACCGCCGTGTTCAGCGATGCCGGCAACCAGTCGCGCTGCTTCGTCGATGACGTGCTCGCAGTTGTCGAGAACGACCAACGCATCGAGCCCGGCGATCGCCGCGAGCAGTGACGACTCATCGCCACCAA
>JBCBSO010000507.1:0-3329 GCA_039819205.1 Actinomycetota bacterium | reverse complement strand
ACCCGTCACGCAGGTCGAGCAGCCGGAACGGATCCTGCTCCACGAAGCCTTGCCCCTTGGGGAGCCAGCCGGCGAAGTCGGCGACGATGTGCACCTCGCGATTCGACTGCACGCAGATCTTGCCGTCGTCATCGGGAGAGGCGACAACCAGCGCCGCCGCGGATCCACGGGTGCCGGTCTCTTCACCTGGGAAGTTGACGTTCGACGTCGTGTCGAAGCCAGCCGCACAGGGGAACATCGACGCAAAGCCGCGTCCTTCGCCCTCGGTGGCGGTCAGGTTGAACACATAGCCACCGGCCTCACCCGGTTCCGGAGCGGGGAACGGGCGGCGAGTCGTCAGCGCCTCCTCGGCCGAGGCGGCAAACAGCTCCGCCACGTCGATCTCGGAAGGCTGATTCGGGGTGAGCTTGCCGTCGAGAATTGGGGCCACTCCGTTGCCGCGGCTGTCGACGACACGCTCCACAGCGCTGTCGACGTGCGTCGGGCCCGAGAGTTCCCACACCGTCGTCGTGCTCGACACCTCGTTGGCCACCACCAGGAGAGGAGTACCGGTCGGGCTCTCGCTCGCCGGCACGAAGTCCATCCCTTCCGGCGACACATCGGTGCTGCCAGGGCCGGTCGAGCCGTCGATGCCAGGATGGACATACGACTCGAACACCGGCGCCATCGGATCGGTCACATCAAAGAGGGCAATGCCGCCAACACGTTCCAAACCGACGAAGGCATAGTTACGGCCGAACGCGTTGCCCACGGCGAGCGCTTCGGGCTCGGGACCCTTGTTGTCGGAGCGGCCATCGAATTCAGCGGTGCTGTTCTCTTCACTGTTGTGGAACGGAGCGAAGGCATCGGCGACGTGCGTCTCGAGCTGTGATCCGCTGTCCCACACCAGGTTGCCCTCGGCGTCCCAGATCGAGAACGAGCGGGCGCCGTAGCTGAACAGTTCCGTCGCAGGGTCGGCGGTGGGGGTTGCCGTGGTCGTCTGCAGACGCCCGAGCTGGTCTTCGTCTTGCAACGCTGGGTCGAGGCCTCCACCAAGGGTCAGATCGTCGATGCGCTCTTCTTCGGAGTAGCAGTCGTAGTCGCGGGCGTCGCCTTCGTTGGCGGTCGCGGTGTACACGCCACCCTCGTGCTCCCACGACGCGATCGTGTCGGGCTGATACATGCCGTGCACCGGCCAGTTGGCGATCTGCGGAACCGCCGGATCATCGCGATCGGACGGATCGAGTTCGTTGCCGGGCTGGGAGTGATCCTTGTAGCCGAGCGGCACGACGGCTGAGAATTCGCCGGCGGCGACATCGAGCACCGCCAAGGCGTTGTTCTCCTGCAGCGACACGTAGGCGGTCGCTCCGTCGGGGCTGAGCGAGATGAACTCTGGCTCGAGGTCTTGCGACGGGAGCGAGCCCGGCCAGAAGACGCGCACCATTTCGTCGAGTGCGCCGGGAGCGTCGAAGTCGGTGAAGTCGACGAACGTCGACGTCAATCCAGCAAAGCTGCCCGATGACACGTCGATGATCGAGACACCGCCCATCGGGTCGACGGCGTTGGCGATGTCCTCGTCCTCCTCGTCGTCTTCGACGATCTCGACGCCGCACAGCGGCTCGGCCTCGATGGCGACCAGCAGCTTCTCGCCGTCAGGCGTGAAGGTCAGCATGTCCGGCAGGACGCCAACCTCAACATCGCCGAGCGGTGCGCCATTGGTATCGAAGAAGCCGACGACGCCGGGGTTCGGCGTCACCGGCGACACACCAGGCGTCTCAGTCGGATCGACCTCGACCGCAACAGCGACGGTGCCGTCGTACACGTCGACGCTATTCGGCCCGTCACCGAGCCCCGACAGGTCCACCTGCTGGACCAGCGACGGCGCGGTGGGATCCGACAGGTCGAGGATGTCGAGCGTGTTCTCCTCGCTGTTGGTGACGAACGCCCGGTTGGTCGCCGGGTCGACCTTGACGATCTCGGCCCCACCTTCGAACTCGCCGGCGTCGTAGGTGCCGAGCGGAGTGAGCGTGGCGCCACCCCGGAGCATTGGCGCTTCCGGGGGTGCGCCACCAGCTACGGGTGACGCCGGTGTAGCGACGAGCATGCCGGCCCCGAGGGCCGCAGCGACGAGTGGAACGACACGTTGACGAATCACGGCGGGGGACACTGTCAGGCGGAGGTGAACACCAGGCGACGCGTCGGCAACGCGTGGACGACAACCGTGTGAACGTCACCGCCAGGGCGACGGCGTTGTCGCCCAGCGCATCAGCTACTGGAAGGCCATGGCGATGCGGAACCGTTCCTCTGGGCTGAGGTAATGGTCGTCGTCCTGGGAGGCATCGCCGAGGTCGAGCTGTACCCAGCGGACCGTTCCCGTGAATGTCGTGGTGTCTCGATCGAGTTCGTCGGTCACGCCGGTTGCGGTGTCAGTACCGACATCAGTGGTCTCATCGGCGGAGAACACACCGGGCACGGTCGCGTCGACTCGGCCGGAACCGACGGCCGCGCCATCGATGTACAGCGTCGCCGTACCGCCCTTGCCAACGCCGCCGCCGTCGTAGTCGAACTCCATACGGAACTGTCGTTCGCCGGGCTCGACCGGACCGTTCCCGGCGACGGTGAAGCGCTCCAGCCCAAAGAGGTTGTAGCAGTAGGCCGGCGTCCCGTCGGTGCGCAGGTACATCGTCCATCCGCCGAAGCGGCCGCCTTGGGCGATCACCGTGCCGCTGGCGCCCCCGTCAGGGACGAGCAGCTGTGCGGTCACGGCGTGCGACTTGTTCTTGATGTTGACCACACTCGACTCGCTGAGTCTGCCCATCCCGCCGTACAGCATTTGCGTCTGACCACGCACGAGTTGTGGCCGTCCGGCGCGATCGGGATCGAAACGTTCCGAGCGGCGGTCGTCGAGCGGGAGTGCGTTGTGCCGCGCCGCCTCGGCGAGGAACAGTTCCTGCAACCGGCGGAGCTGTTCGGGTTCCGTCGCCGCTAGGTCGTTCGACTGGGTCCAATCGCCCGGCGCGTACAGCTCCCACACGTCATCGTGGAGGTCGTGTGACTCGGCGCCGAGCAGCCACGGAATGCTGTGCCGAGTCACTGCGGTCCACCCCTTGTGATACACGCCGCGGTTGACGAACATCTCGAAATACTGCGTGTCGTGCACCTCAGGGGCGTCGGCGTTGTCGAAGGTGTCGTTGAGCTCGAACCCCTCGTACGGGTGTTGGTCGAAACCGTTGACGGTCAACGGCTCAGGCAGTCCGCAGGCGCGCAGGATTGTCGGCGCAACGTCGATCACGTGGGCGAACTGGTTGCGGATCTCGCCCTGCGCCTCGATCCCGCCGGGCCAGTGCACG
>JBCBSO010000506.1:0-3332 GCA_039819205.1 Actinomycetota bacterium | reverse complement strand
CCGGCATCGCCGCCAACGTCACCGCAGTCGGCGCCACCACCTCATCAAACGTCCGCATCTACCCCGCAAACCTCAGCGACGTGCCATTGCTGTCGAACCTCAACGTCGCCGCCGGCGCGCCCCCAACACCCAACAAGGTCGACGTCCAACTCTCACCCGACGGCAAGATCAAGGCCTACAACTTCAAAGGCAACATCCACCTCGTGATCGACATCGTTGGCTACTACACACCCACCAGCCTCAAAGAACTCGCCGCCGCTGCCGCGACACCCGAGCCGGCGGGCATCGTCGAGAGACACCACGGGTACGGCCCCGACACCCCCGCCAGCACGCTTGGCGCAACGATTGCTCGCAGCCCGTCGTTGACGACCGTCACCACCGATTCGCTGGCCGGCGCATCGCGGACCGCGATCATGTCGATCAATGGCCCGGTGTCGAGGGACGGAACCGACTACGCCCTCTCGAAGATCACCTACTGCGTCACCAACTTCACCAGCGAAGCGGCCGCCGTGCGCGCAGTGCAACTGACGTCGAGGAGCGAGCTCGCCACGGCCACCCTCGCCACGGTGCTCGACGCAGTCGGCGACCCGGGGTGCTACGACGTGACCGTCGCCGACACGCAAGCAAGAGACGGCATCGTTGCCAGCTTCAGCGTGGGGGGCGACAGCCCCGGCGACGGCGTGTCGTTTGTCGGCATCACGAGCACCTGGACGCCCGTCAGTTAGCGCACTCCCACGTCGAACACACCGCTTGTGGCGACCCCGTCGCCGCCGCATGGCCCGGCGGTCCACCGAGGAACCTGCTGCTTCTCGGCGCGCTCACTCGCGCGATCCGCAACCCACGACGCCGAGAAGCCGGCCGCCGCAAGGTCCGGCCGTCCACCGAGGAACCTGCTGCTTCTCGGCGCGCTCACTCGCGCGATCCGCAACCCTCGGCGCCGAGAAGGAACACCGCGAGGAGTGCGGCGGACCTCCGTTGTCATCGACGCATTGCATGGCGCGCGATATTCGTCGGCATGACACGAACCGTCGAGATCCCATTCCGGACACTGATCGCCGTGGCGGCCACCGCGGTGGTGGCATTCGTGGCCGCGTTGGTGGTGAGCAATACGTGGCGGGCCGACGCCGCCCCTGGCGACACCGACGCCACCTACAACCCGACCGCCGGCTGCCGCATCACCGACACCCGCGGGCCGGACAACATCGGCCCGCGCTCGACTCCACTGGGCCCCGACGAGACCTACGAGATCACCATCCACGGGTCGAACGGCGAGTGCACCGGCCCGTTGGCGATCCCCACCGACGCCACAGGTATCGCCGCCAACGTCACCGCCGTCGGCGCAACCACCTCATCGAACATCCGCATCTTCCCCGCCAATCTCACCGAGGTCCCGCTGCTGTCGAACCTCAACGTCAGCGCCGGAGCCCCACCGACGCCCAACAAAGTCGACGTCCAACTCTCCCCCGACGGCAAGATCAAGGCGTACAACTTCAGGGGCAACGTCCACCTGATCATCGACATCGTCGGCTTCTACACGGCATCGAGCCTGAAGGAACTCGCCGCCACCGCTGGAACGCCAGGACCGGAAGGGCCCGTCGGTCCAGCTGGGCCGGCCGGTGTCGTCACGATGCACCACGGCTACGGCCCGGTGTCGCCCAACAACACCTCCGGCGCGGATCTCGCGTTTTTCAGCGACACGACGGGTGTCAGCACGTCGTCACCGACCGGCGGCGGGCGCTCCGCCCACGTAGCCCTCCATGGGCCGACATCGATGGCAGGAGTCGACTACGCGCTCGACGAGGTTCGCTATTGCATCCGCAGCTTCGTCGACTTCAGCAGCCGGGTGAGCCAGGTGCGCGTTCGTGCCAGCAGCCCCGTGAGCACGACCACGCTCGCCCTCGATCTGGTCGGCGTCGCCACACCCGGGTGCTACGACCTTGCGGTCGACGACGTACAAGCCAGAGAGAGCATCGTGTTGACATTCCAGGTCAGCGGCAACAGCGCTGGCGACGGCGCATCGTTCGTCGGCATTTCGAGTACGTGGGTACCCCTGTCGTAGCGACCAGCACGCGAGCACTGTGCGTCGACATGTACGCGCGTACATGTCGCATTCGACCTTGTCCGGACCTGCACCGCATCCCTACGGTTCGCAGCGAGACGGATAACAGCGGTTGATGGGAGCCCGGGTGACGTTTCGCGCGCAGTGTGACGGGTTGGACAACACGGTGAGCCGGTGAGCGCACGATGAGCGTGCCCCCGCCGGAGCTGGCAGACCGCGAGTTGTATACCGCCGCGCTCCGTCAACTCAAGTCGCGGTCCACCTACAACTACGCCGCGCTCGGCGACCGGGTCGGACGGCCGGTGTCGACCATCCACGGGTGGATCACCGGCAAGCACCTGCCCTACGCCCGAGACAACGCCGACTTCGCCACCGTGCTCGAGCTGCTCGAGGCCACACATGTCGACCAGTGGATGAACACCCTCTACGAACTGCGCGACGCCGAAAAGCGCGGCGACAGCACACCCAGCGCCGTCCACCGCAACCCGTACCTCGGGCTGCGCTCGTTCACTGAAGATCATGCCGAGCTGTTCTATGGGCGCGGCGCACTCACCCACCGCCTACTCGGGTTGGTCGAGGATCGCCTTGCGGCACCACGCCAAACCGGCGTGATCGCCGCGCTGCCACCCAGCCCACTGATGGTCACCGGAGCGTCCGGCGCCGGGAAGACGTCGGTGCTGCGCGCCGGCTTGGTCGCGGCGCTCAACGCCGGCAACTCCCGCGTGTGCTCGGCGGCGGGCGGCGCCAGCGTGGCCTACACAACACCATCCGACCTCGCCGGTGTGCTCCAGCCCGTCACCGCGCAGCCCGACACCTGCTGCCGCGTGGTGGTGATCGACCAATTCGAAGAGCTGCTCGCCAACGATCAACACGACCGTCTCGACAAGGCGGTCGCCACAATCGGCGAAGCGTGCCGCGAGCCGAACACCGCGGTGGTCATCGGGATGCGCGCCGACTTCTTCGACCGAGCGATCGACGTTCCCATCCTGCGCGACGGGTTGCAGCTGGGCCCGGTGATCGTCGAAGCGCCCTCAACTGAAGAGGCCACCGAGTGCATCGTCGGGCCGGCGCGCGCCGTTGGCCTGGACGTCGACACCGAACTCACCGTGCGACTGATCGACGAGTTCAGCCGTCATGCCCACGCCCACGGTTCAACCGAGGCGTTACCGCTGCTATCGCACGTGCTGTTCCAACTGGCCGAGGACGCTCCCGACCGGCACCTCACCTTGCAGCGGTACCACGACATCGGCGGCCTCGCCCGCGCCCTCGAGGG
>JBCBSO010000505.1:0-3334 GCA_039819205.1 Actinomycetota bacterium | reverse complement strand
GGCAATCGAGGTACTGTCCGCTTCCGATGAACGGCGCACAGGCTCTCCTTCGCACACTCGTCGATGCCGGCGTCGACGTCTGCTTCGCCAATCCAGGAACGTCGGAGATGCACTTCGTCGCCGCACTCGACGACGTGCCGGAGATGCGCGGTGTTCTGGGCTTGTTCGAAGGTGTGGTCACCGGCGCCGCTGACGGCTACGCACGCATGACCGGCCGGCCGGCCGCCACGCTGCTCCACCTCGGTCCTGGCCTCGGCAACGGGTTGGCCAACCTGCACAACGCTCGGCGCGCACACGTTCCGATGGTCAATGTTGTCGGCGACCATGCGATCGATCACAAGGCACTCGATGCGCCGCTCGAGTCCGACATCGATGCGGTTGCGTGGTCGGTATCGGGCTGGGTGCGACGCAGCGATACGGCAGCCTCGGTCGCCGTCGACGCGGCCGAGGCGGTCGCCTCCGCTCGAGCACACGCGTACGTGTCCACGCTCATCCTCCCCGCCGACGTGGCATGGACGGATGGCGCGCCGCCCGCCGACCCGCTCCCCGTCACGGCTCCAACACAGGTGGACTCGACCGCGGTCGATGCCGTTGCCGACGTGCTCGCCACATCGGGTGCGGCCACCACGATCCTCGTCGGCAGTCCGCTGCTCACTCCACGCGGGTCCGATGCGCTGGCCCGCATCGCCCAGTCCACCGGGGCCAAGATCGTCCACGAGACCTTTGCCACACGCATGACCCGGGGCGCTGGACGCTTTGAACCCGAGCGCCTTACATACTTCGGCGAGATGGCACTCGAGCAGCTCGGCGGCACCGAGCACCTCGTCATCGCCGGAACCACCGAGCCCGTCGCGTTCTTCGCCTACCCCGACAAGCCGGGCCGCCTCGTTCCCGCTGGCGCAAAGGTCCACATGCTCGCCGGACGAGGCGACGACAGTCTCGGCGCGATCGACGAGCTGGCCGACCGCGTCGCCGCCGACGCTGCTCCGCCATCAGCTTCGCCCGTCACGCCCGAACGCCCGACCGGCGCCCTCGATGTGCGGTCGGCGGCCGCCGCGGTCGCTGCCACGCTGCCCGAGCATGCGATCGTGTCCGACGAGTCCACCACGTCGGGACTGTTCATGCTCGGCGCCACAGCAAGTGCGCCGGCCCACGACTGGTTGAGCTTGACGGGCGGGGCGATCGGACAGGGCATGCCGGTGGCGACCGGGGCGGCGGTCGCCTGCCCCGATCGGCCGGTGCTCAACCTGCAAGCCGACGGCAGCGCGATGTACACGATCCAAGCACTGTGGACGCAAGCCCGAGAGCAGCTCGATGTCACCACGGTGATCTTCAACAACGGGGCCTACGCGATCCTGTCGATGGAATTGGATCGGGTTGGTGCCGCCGCCGAGGGGGCCGCATCGCGGAGCATGCTCGACCTTCGCCGCCCCGACCTCGACTTCTGCCAACTCGCCGAGGGGCAAGGCGTACCCGCCACGCGGGCGACCAGCGCCGACGAGCTGGTCGAACAACTCGAGCACGCCTACCGCGAGCCCGGGCCTCATCTGATCGAAGCGATGCTGCACCGATAATCCCGTCGCTGACCATGTGGCGCTGAACGATGTAGTGCCACTCCCACTCGCACATCCTTTCGACCGCTCGTTACGGTGAGGCGATGGCCACACATCCACTGGTGCTCGCCGGCCAGTACGGCTCGCCCTACAGCCTCAAGATGCGCGCCGTCTTGCGCTACCGCCGCATTCCGTTTCGCTGGGTGCTACGCAACTCGAAGTGGGATGACATTCCCACTCCCCCGGTACTGATCATCCCGGTAATCGTGTACCCGAACCCCGACGGCAGCCACGGAGAGGCGACCGTTGACTCATCACCGCAGATCATGCGGCTGGAGAGCGAGTTCAGCGAACGCAGCGTGGTACCCAACGATCCGGCCACCGCGTTCCTCGACGCGCTGATCGAGGACTACGGCGACGAGTGGGTGACCAAGGCGATGTACCACTACCGATGGGCGTATCGCGATGACATCCACAAAGCTGGACGGCTCCTCCCGATCGGGCAGGACCTGCAGATGTCGAGCGACCAGCTGCAACAGGGCGCAGAGTTCATCACCACGCGGCAAATCGGTAGGCGGGCGTTGGTCGGATCGACCGACGAGAACGCGCCCGTGATCGAGGGCTCGTACGTTCGCCTGCTCGAGACGCTGAACCAGCTGTTCGCCACCGACGACTTCCTGCTTGGCCAACGCCCGGGACGTGGCGACTTCGGGATCTTCGGTCAGCTCAGCCAGCTGGTCAAGTGGGACCCCACACCGATGGCCGTCGCCACCACACGCGCCCCCAAGGTGATCCACTGGACCGACCGTATGGACGATCTGTCGTGGCTACCGGTGAACGGTAACGACGGCTGGGCGACGTTCGAGTCAATCCCGTCCGCCACCACGACGCTCCTCGCCGAGATCGGCCGGACCTACGTGCCGTTCATGCTCGCCAACGCAGCTGCGCTCGAGTCGGGCGCCGACGAAGTGGTGTGCGAGATCGAAGGCGGCACCTACCGACAAGCGCCATTCAAGTATCAGGGCAAGTGTCTCCAATGGCTGCGCGCGGGGTACGCCGCGCTGGGTGACGGTGACCGGGCGCGAGTCGACACTGCGCTCGACGGCACGGGTTGCCACGCGCTGTTCGCATGAGCGTTGCGCTGTACGGCCACTGGATCTGTCCGTTCGCCACGCGCGTCCAGTTCGCGCTCGCGCAACGGGAGATCGACCACGAGTTGGACGATCTCCCTCCGACCGGCGTTCGGCCGCCCGACTTCGTGCTGCCTCCTGAGTTTGTGGAGCACAGCCCCAAGCTCGAGATCCCCATGGTGCGTGTTGACGATCGGTACCTCGCCGACTCGATCCCGATTCTCGAGTGGCTCGATGAGGAGTTCGCCGAACGCTCGTTGCTCCCAGCGAGCCACGACGACCGTGCGACAACGCGCATGCGCATGGCGTGGATCGACCGTCACGCCTTCCGCCCGATGATCGGGGTCTACTACGGCACCGCACCCGACCGCGTCGAACGAGCCGCGACCGCACTGACTTCGGCGCTGGCCGAGATGGGCAGCTGGGCGGCGGAGTCGGGGTGGCTTGGAGGACCCGACGTGTCGCTCGCCGACGCGGTGGCCATGCCGATCAACGTGCGGTTGGCCGGGCTGCAACAGCTTGGACTGACCACGGATATCCCCACGAAGTGGGCCGCGTACGCCGAACGCTGCCGCTCGGTGCCGTAGTAGACCCCGATCATCGGGCGGAAGGCGTGACGGTCGATCCACGCCATGCGCATGCGCGTTGTCG
>JBCBSO010000504.1:0-3346 GCA_039819205.1 Actinomycetota bacterium | reverse complement strand
CCCGCCGGGGCGGCCCGGGGTGGGCGGGGGGGGGCCCCCGCTCGGTGGGGGCGCCGCGGGGTGTGCGGGTGGGGTCTCCCCCCGTCCACCCGGCTTGGTGTTCCCGGTGGCCCCACACCACCGTTACAGACCGTGTGGAACCGTCATCGCTTCGCTACGGTCGGCTGTCCGTGAGCGAGTCCAGCACAGATCCCGAAGGCCCGAGCGGGAGCGGCCTGACCGCCGAGCGGGCGCGTCGGCAAGGCGAGGTTGACCAGCTGCGCGCAGCGGGGGCGGAGCCGTACCCCTATCGATTCGACCGATCGCACGCGTTGGCGGAGATTCGCGACGGTTGGGGCGAACTCGAGGCCGGTACCGAGACCAACGACGCCGCCACTATCGCCGGACGGATCGTGCTCAAACGCGACTCGGGCAAGCTGATCTTCGCCACACTGCGCGACCGCAGTGGCGAGCTGCAGCTGTTCATTTCCAAGGCGGTCGTCGGCGATGCTGCGTTCGACGCGATCAAGCGCCTCGACCTCGGCGATTGGGTCGGTGCGAACGGCACCGTCATGACCACGCGCAAGGGCGAGTTGTCGCTCAAGGTCAACGAGCTGACGCTTCTCGCCAAGTCGATTCGTCCGCTCCCCGACAAGTGGCACGGGCTCACCGACCCCGACACCCGGTTCCGTCAGCGGTATGCGGACCTGATCGTCAACGACGAGGCGCGGCGGGCGATCGAGATCCGCCACGCGGTGGTGAGCAGCTTCCGCCGCACGCTCGACGAGGCCGGGTTCACCGAAGTGGAAACTCCGGTGCTGCACGTGGAGGCGGGCGGGGCCCACGCCCGGCCGTTCGTCACCCACCACAACACGCTCGACGTCGATCTCTATTTGCGGATCGCGCTAGAGCTGCACCTCAAGCGGCTGATCGTCGGCGGCATGGAGCGGGTGTACGAGATGGGGCGGATCTTCCGTAACGAGGGCATCTCGACGCGCCACAACCCCGAGTTCACGATGATGGAGCTGTACCAGGCGTTCGCCGACTGGACCGACATCATGGACATCACCGAGCGCCTGATCACCGAGGCCACGGTGGCGGCGACCGGATCCACCGAACTGCCGATCCGTGACCAGCGCATCGACCTGGCCGAGCCGTGGCCGCGCTCGACGATGGTCGATCTCGCGTCGGCGGCGGTCGGTCGTGAGATCCATCCGTCGCATCCCGTCGATGAGCTGCGTGCGTTGGCTGCGGAATTCGACATCCGCGTCGAACCGGCATGGGGCGGCGGGCGGCTGGTCGCCGAGATCTTCGAGGCGACGAGCGAGACCGGCCTTGTACGGCCGACATTCGTCACCGGTCATCCGACCGAGATCTCGCCATTGGCCCGCGTCGACCGCAACGACCCGTGGCTCACCGAGCGCTTCGAGCTGTACATCGATGGTCGTGAGATCGCCAACGGTTACTCCGAGCTCAACGACCCGGTGGAACAACGAGCCCGGTTCGAGGACGAGCAGGCCGCCAAAGAGGCCGGCGACGCCGAGCGAGGCACGGTCGATGAGGACTATCTGCGGGCGCTCGAGTACGGAATGCCGCCGACCGGCGGGTTGGGCATCGGGATCGATCGACTGGCGGCGACGATCGCTGGAGTGGATTCACTGAAAGAAGTGATCCTGTTCCCAACGCTGCGCCCCGAGGTCTGGTAGCGCATCGTCATGGCGTTGTTCGTACGACGTCGCTCAACGCAACAAGGAGACATCTGATGGCACGCATGGCATGGGGCGCCGGGTTGGCGACGGTCGCTCGCGACGGTTCGGCACTCGACACCTGGTATCGGTGGCTCGGGTGGGGCGAGTACGGCGGCAACGAGTGCCCCACCGACGAGATCGAGAGCCAGCTGGGGCTGCGCGAGCGCACCGACGATGTGCGCAAGGTGACGATTCGCCCGGTGCGCATCTCGATCGATGTAGACGCTGCGCCGTCATCACCCGAGGACGCGTACCTGCGGTTGCACCTGCTGTCTCATCGCCTGGCGGCACCGCGCACGCTGAACGTCGACGGCATGTTCGGCGCGCTGAACAACGTGGCGTGGACCAACCTCGGCCCCGTGGCCGTCGACGATCTCGACGACGTCCGGCTGGCGGTACGTCTTGCCGGCAACGTGCTCACCGTGCACGGCCTCGACAAGTTCCCACGGATGACCGACTACGTCGTGCCGTCAGGTGTGCGCATCGCCGACGCCGACCGGGTCCGTCTCGGCGCGCACCTCGCCGCGGGCACCACCGTGATGCACGAGGGGTTCTGCAACTTCAATGCCGGGACGCTCGGAACGTCGATGGTGGAAGGCCGTATCGTTGCCGGCGTGGTCGTCGGCGACGGATCCGACATCGGCGGCGGCGCGTCGATCCAGGGCACCCTGTCCGGCGGCGGCACCGAACAGGTGTCGATCGGCGAGCGTTGCCTGCTCGGCGCCAACGCCGGGATCAGCATCAGCCTGGGCGACGACTGCGTGGTCGAGGCCGGCCTCTACGTCACCGCCAGCACACCGGTGCGTACCGACGATGGTGTGGTGAAGGCTCGCGAGCTTTCTGGAGCGTCGGGGCTGATGTTCATCCGCGACGGTCAGTCGGGAGCCGTTATCGCCCGTCGCCGCACGCAGGTGTGGGGCGAGCTAAACGAAGAGCTACACACCGGCCAATGATCGTGGCCGGTGGACGCACCGGTCACACGCAGAGGTTGCTCGCACCCGGTCCGGGGCTGAGGGGCACCGAGAAGAAGGCCCCACCGTCTTCCCAGGCCACGTAGTCGGAATCGCTGAAACCGACGTAGTACGCCGCCCGGCCGTCGTCGCAATCGAATCGGAACACGGTCTTGAAGACCTCATCACCGGCTTCGTCGACACACTCGACGGCACCGGCGACCTCATCACCCTGCGCACCCGGTGACTCGACAACAAAGCTCGCGGTGTCGGCCGGTCCCGACTCGCCGACAAGGAACATCTCGGCGCACACGTTGGCGCCGTCCGAGCCACCGCCGTCCGAGTCACCGTCGTCGGAATCGTCGGAGCACCCGACCGCCGCACCGGCCAACAACACCACTGCGGCAACGCCGAGCCGGGCTCGGAGCGCACCGTGCGAGCGACGCCTCACGCCACGAACATCCTGATCAGGGCAACGAAGGTCATCGGAATCTCCAGACACGGTCGACGATGGGTGTCGTGCGACTCAACCACACTCTGCACACGGGCACATCGGTAGTTGATTACTCAGACCCCTCCGCGCGGGTCTGAGTAATCGCCCGACAAACAACCACGCAGTGCGACAATGCGATCGCTACGGTCCGCCTGTGAGCGATGACGACTTCTCGC
>JBCBSO010000503.1:0-3369 GCA_039819205.1 Actinomycetota bacterium | reverse complement strand
GCGAGTTTCGGCGGAGCGCCGGCTTGACCAGCGCCGAAGCCGGCGCCACCGACGAGACATACCGGTGGTGGGCGACGGCGTTGCGCACGTCGCTCGATCTCGTCGACGAGCAGCGGTGAACGTCAGCCGACGCCCGCGGCCACCTCGGCGTGCTCTTGGGCGATGTCGTCAGCGGTCGGCTCGCGCGCCGTGGTCAGCTCGTGAATGAGCGCCTTGGAGTGCGACCACCCGATCCGTGATCCCTCGAGATCGATCGCCTCGCCGCTGGCGTGGTCGATCAACTGCATCATCCGCACGGTGCCTCGTGCGTGCAGTACCACCGACAGGTCGTCGCGCTTGATCGTTTGCACGAGGTGCAACTCGCCATCGGCGACGCCTTTCACCATGTGATCGGGCCACAGCACGTAGACCGTGTCGTGACTGGCGGCGACCAGCCACTTGCGGTGCTGCTTCTTGCCGGTGTCCTCGATCGCCTTGTCGGTGCTCGTCTCGATCTCTTTCCCGTCGGGGCCGTACTGCTTCCCGGTGGCGAGCTTGTTCTTACGCGCACCCCACAACGCACCGACCGCATACCCGGCGACCAGCCCGACGGCATCACCGATCAGGTCGCCGTCCATGCCACCGACCAGATCGCCAACTCCACTGCCGACGTCGCCGCCGACGTACATCCCCGCCATCTTGCGACCGCGATACCCGCGTGGCGTAAACCACCCGGCGACCGTGATGCTGTCGTCCCCTGTCGCCTTCTTGGCGCCTTCGACTGCGTTCTCTTCAACCGACATGCGGCCGACGCTAGTAGTCGAAACGATTCGCTGCTGGTGACCCTCACAGCACCGCACTCGGCCGGCAGGCCCGGCCGACTCGACCTCGATGCCGCCGCCGGCGAGGCCGTCCGCCATCATCGCCCGATGACCGATGCCGAGGCCACCCTCCTCGCGGTGCACCTGGCCGCAACTGCGGGGATGTTGGGTGTGATCTGGTTCGTGCAGCTCGTGCAGTACCCGTTGTTCGCCGCTGTGGGCGAGGACGGTTTCGCGGCCTATGAAGCGATGCACCAGCGGCGGACGTCGATGGTGGTCGGGCCACTGATGGCGGTCGAAGGCGTGTCGGCGCTCGTGATCACTGTCTGGTTGCGAGACGTGGTCGGACTGGCGTTACCGCTCATCGGGCTGGGCCTCCTTGCAGTGATCCATGCCAGCACCACGTTCGTGCAGGTGCCGGCGCACATGCGACTGGCGGATGGATTCGACGCCGCCACGCATCGCCGGCTCGTGCGTTCCAACTGGGTGCGCACGGCGGGATGGACGCTGCGCACCGTGCTTGCCGCCGCGATGATCGTCGTGGCGGCGTGACCATCCGGCCGCAGGTCAGCGCGTCACACTGCGACGCCATGCGCTGAACGACGCCACCGAGCCGGCAGCCGGGCGCTGTAGCCACAGCCACGGATACAACGCGCCGACATCAACGGACTGCTGACGCTTCCGAAATCCAGGAACGGGCGAAAACGTGACCGCCACCGGACGGTCGGCCAACTCGTGTTCAGGCCGTCCCAGCCGGAGCTCGACGGCGCGATCTTCCGCCAGCTCGGCGAGCGTCTCCACGAGAAACACCAGCCGCTTCGACGACAGCTGCAGGGTGGCCAGCAACGGCTCGTCGAACACGAACACGACTGGAAGGTCGGGATTCGCCACAAGCGCCGGATCGTCGGCGCCGAGCGACTCGGCGGTCAGCCAGACCACCGAGGGCGCACTCGTCGACTCAACCGCGGCTGGACCGGCCGTTGCCGACACGTCGTCGTCACTGCGCAGGCGAGGGTCACGGTCGACCGACACGAGGTCCGGATCATCGGGCCACTCCTCGATCGGGCACTCGGTGCGCAGCGAGCACTCAGCGCACAGGCTCGGCGCCCGACGTTCGACTTGGCGTCGGCTGAAGCCGTACACCTTCGACGATCCGGCGCCGGTGACCCATTGCCAGCCGAGTCGGTTGGCCGCACGGGATCCATCGAGCAGATGCCGGAAGAACTCGTCCTCGCCGGCACGCCAGTGCGCGCCGGAACGAACGGTCCATTGCGAGGCCAGCCACATCCGGGTCTGGTTCACCAGCCAACCATCGGCGTACAGCTCGTCGAGGTTCACCTCGACGCAGCGCATGTCGCGATCCCACGCGTCATCGACGCCCGCCTGGCGGACCGGCGGCTCGTGGCGCACGCCGCGCTGCGTCGCCGCGCCGAGCCGGGCGTACCAATGGCGCGCGTACTCCTGCCACAACAACTCGTCGCGAAACTTCTGGACGTCGCGTGACGGTCCGCCGGCGACGTGGCGCCAGACGGTCGGGAGCGACAGCATCCCGTGGCGGATGTAGGGCGACAATCCAGACGCGCCACGCCGACCGACCGGCAACACCTCGTTGCGCCGTGCGGCGTAGCCGGTGACGTCGAACGCAGCCAACGCCGCGTCTGCCGCCGACTGGCCCCCACGGAACCGCGAGGAGCTGCCCACCTCGTCGCTCGTCAGGTGGGCGAGGTGATTCGCCACAAATCGCTCGGCCGCGGCGCGTCCCGGCGCAGGCGTCGGTAACCGCGTCACGAACGGCGCCCGCACCAGGCACACGATGTGGGCGAATCGTCTGCGCTCACCAGTCGTCAGTTTCCCGTGATCGCCGAGCGGCTGCGTGATCGTCCGAACGACAGACTCGACCACGCTGGCGCATACGTGAGAGCCTCACGATCATGTCGTCTGAGGTCCCGGCACGATCTGTCGGCGCAGACCCGGAGCCGGTGACCGCCGATCCGCCGCCGCTCACCCAACAACGCGTGCTCCGGCAACGGTGGGCCGATCTGGCGTACTTCCACTGGCCGTATGAACCCGAGGTGATTCAGGCCACGCTGCCGGAGGGGGCCCGTGTCGACACGTTCGACGGCGTTGCCTGGGTGGGCCTCGTGCCGTTCGTGATGCGCGACGTGCGGGTCGGCCCGACGCCGCCGATCCCGTACTTCGGCACGTTCGTAGAGATCAACGTGCGGACCTACGTGGTCGACCCGCACGGACGACGGTCGGTGTGGTTCTACTCGCTCGATGTCCCTCGGGCCGCCGTGGTCGGCGTGGCCCGTACTGCGTTCGCCCTCCCCTATTGCTGGGCGGCGACGCGTTTCGAGTCACACGACAACACCCGCGCGTACGCAATGCGGCGGCGCTGGCCGCGCACCACTCCCGTTGCCACTGGCACGATCGCCTATGAGGTCGGCGAACCCGTGAAGCTGGTCACCGAACTCGACCACTTCCTCACGGCGCGCTGGGCGCTGCTGACCACCCAGCAGAACCGGCTGCGATACGGGCGTGTCCACCACGAGCGGTGGCCACTCCACGA
>JBCBSO010000502.1:0-3380 GCA_039819205.1 Actinomycetota bacterium | reverse complement strand
CACCGATGGGTCGGCGCTGGCGCGTGAGGCGATCGATCGAGCGCGTTCGCTGCTCGTGCCGGCCGATCGGAAATCGATGATCGGTGATTGACGATCAGGCGTTGATGATCTTCGCCTTCGCGGCGGCGTACTCGGCATCGTCGAGCTTGCCGTTGGCGTGCAGGTCGGCGAGCTTCGACAGCTCGTCGGCGTTGCTGCTGCCGCCGCCGCCGGCGACGTCGCGGATGTAGGTGTCCATCTGTTCTTGCTGGCGCTTGGCGGCGCTGAGGTTGCGCTCGGCCATGCCGCCGCCGCGCACGATCAGGTACAAGAAGATGCCGATGAACGGCAAGATGATGATGCCGATCGACCATAGGGCCTTGCCCCAGCCGGAGAGATCATCGCTGCGGATGATGTCGCCGAAGATGGTGAAGATCAGCATGATCCAGATGAAGAACAGGAAGAACCAGAGCAGGGACCAGAGGACCTGTCCGGATCCGAATCCAGATGCGAGCATTGCGCTCCCTTTCTCGGCGGCCGACGAGCGGCCGCTATCAGTGGCTGTTGATACAGCCATCGTTGTCTCGGTGACCGCGACGCGGCCAACTGCGGCGATCAAGTATGGGGTTGTGTCGCCCAATCCACAAGGATCGTGCCGCGACCGACCGACGGCACCACGTGCTCGGTTCCGACCCGCGGTAGGGTGCCGTCCGGCCCGGGCGGTGCGCCCGCGGCGCCATCACCCGATCGCAATCGGTCTGACAGCAGTGGGAGACAACACATGGCCCTTGGCCCCATCGAAGTCCTGGTGATCGCCTTTCCCGGCAATCAGTTCAACGGCAAGATCTTGCCGGAACTCGAGCGTCTGATCGAAGCCGGCACGATCTCGGTGGTCGACGGTCTGCTGATCACCAAGGACGCCGACGGCACGGTTGCCTTCGTCGAGTTCGAAGAGGCTGGCTCGAATCCCGACGCCGCCAAGCTGACCGAGCTGATGAATCAGATCGAGTCGCTGATCTCAGACGAGGACGTGCTCGAGTTGGCCGATGGTCTCGAGCCCAACAGTTCGGGTCTGATGCTGGCGTTCGAGCACACATGGTCGAAGACCCTGCGCGACGAGATCGTCAACTCCGGTGGGGTCCTGGCCAACAACTTCCGTGTGCCGGGACTGGTCGTCGAAGAACTCCTCGCTGAGCTGGAAGCCAGCGAGGACTGAACCGTCGGTACATCGTCCACCCGCAATCGACGACACGCAATCGACGACACGCAATCGATAAGGAGACAACATCATGCGACGACGAATGGGACGCCCCGGACTGCTCGGCACGATGGCCCGGACAGCGGTAGTTGCTGGGACCGCCTCGACGGTCGTTGGCGCGACGCAACGCCGTCAGGCCAACAAGGCCCAAGAGAAGGCCGACGAGCAGGCTGCACAACAGGCGGCGGTCGAGTCACAGCAGCAGCTCAATGAGATGCAGGCGCAGGTCAATGCGATGCAGCAGCAACAGCAGCAGCCCCAACAGGCGGCAGCGCCAGCGGCTGGGGGCAACGACATGATGGCCGAACTCGAGCGACTTGGGCAGCTGAAGGCCAACGGGATCCTCACCGACGAGGAATTCGCCGCCGCCAAGGCCAAGGTCCTCGGCACCTGATGCGAGTGCGCCGGCCGGCGCGAACGGGAGTACATCGATGACTGACGCCGACATCGAGTCAGCCGACGACGCCCAGGTCGCTACCGCCGACACTGTCGAATCTGCCGACACCGCCGGCGGGGCGCGTCGTGGTGCACCCAAGTGGGTGGTGTGGGCGATGATCGTGTTGGCCACGGTGATCGGCGTCTTCAGTTCGCTCAACGCGTGGGTCGAGCAGCAGGTGCTGGAGACCGAGAACTGGGTCGAGATCACCGACGAGCTGCTGGAGAACGACGACATCCGCGAGGCGCTGTCGCAGTACATCGCCGACGAGCTCTTCGCAGGTGTCGATCTTGCCGACCAGATCGACAGTCAGCTGCCCGAGGCGCTGGAGGGTCTCGGCGGGTTCGTCGCACCATTGATTCGTAGCGGCGCTCCCGAGGCGATCGACCGGGTGCTCGCCACCGACGCCGCTGCCGGGCTATGGCGCCAGGTGAATGAGACCGCGCACTCGGTGTTCGTGACCGTGGCGCGCGGCGACGAATCGGTGATCCAGTCGACCAACGGCGAGGTCGTGCTCGACCTCGGCGAGTTCGTTCGGTTGCTGGGGATCGATCTCGGTCTCGAAGAACGGCTCGGCGATCGGCTTCCCGACGACGCCGGCCAACTCGTGCTGTTCGAAACCGACGTGATCGACCAAGTGCAGAGCGCAGTTCGGGTGATCGAGTTGACGAGCGTGATCCTGTTCGTCGTTGTGGTCGGGCTGTACGTGGCTGCGGTGTGGCTGGCGCGCGACTGGCGACGACAAGCGCTGCGCGGCGTCGGGATCGCGATCACGATCGCCGGCGTTCTCGTGGTGCTCTTGCGCAGCTTCGCCGTGAATTACGCCGTCGATCAGGTGTCGAGCGAACCCACGGTGAGCAACGCGGTGCGTGCGGTGGGCCTGATCGCCACCGACCTGCTCGACGAGATCGCCTGGACGATCGTCGTCGTCGGCCTGCTGATCCTCGGGTACGCGCTGCTCATCGGGCCGAGCCGGGCAGCGACCGCGGTGCGCCGGTGGCTGCGTCCGCTGGCGTCCAACCCAGTTGCGTACTGGGCGATCGGCGTCGTGATTTTGTTGGTGTACCTGCTCGGGGCCCCCGTTGCGCCGCGCCAGTGGTTGTCGACGTTGGTGGTCGTCGTGCTCTGGGTCGCTGGGATCGAGCTGCTCCGTCGCGTGATTGCCGCCGAGGCGGCGGTCGCGGCAGACGGCGGCCCCGACACCCCTGCTGAGGCTGTGGTTAGCGCGGCACCGTGATGCCGATCGACGCCTCGGTCGTGGAGTACCACCGGGCGTCGTGACGAAAGGCGACCGCCACGATCGACCGGTCGTCGTGGTGGAGTACGTCGAGCGTCGTGAAGGGGTTGCCGCGGGCCGGCACGACGATGAGGTCGCGGGCGGTGGCATGTTCGTCGATCCATGCATCGCGATCGTCGGGCCCATCGATGTGGTCGATGTTCTCGGGGAGCTCGACGTCGAGCCCACGTAGATGGTCGACGGTCAACGGGCCGACGGTGAGGTGGTGGCGTGTCGTCTCGTCGAGATCGCAGGCCAGCTCGAGCGCGAGCCGGGTGTCGGCGGACAGCCCGGGGGAGAGGTCGGCTGGCGTCACCGCGAACAGCACACGGTGATACCAGTCGGCGCGATCCTCAAGGTCGCGATCCTGCCGTGACGAGTCGGCGTCTCGGTCGTGCTGATCGCGATCGTGGTGCGCTCGACCGCGGTGG
>JBCBSO010000501.1:0-3404 GCA_039819205.1 Actinomycetota bacterium | reverse complement strand
GTGTCACAGCGATGTGACACGAGGGGTCTGACCCCAACTGTCACAGCCCGTTCGCCGGGTTGACGGAGAACTCACGCATCGCTGACGGCGACCTGCAAGAGTTGTCGCCGTCCAACTCTAGGGAGGAACCATGAAGAAGAAGTTCTTAGCGATCGCTGCGGCGGGCGGGTTGATTCTGGCCGCCTGCGGGGATGACGACGGCGGAAGCAGCAGCGACCTGTCCAGCGACCAGCAAAGCGCCGCCGACGCGGCGATCGACGCCGCAGCAGAGGGCGAGGTTCAGCTCGACCGCGACTGCGTCGAGGAGATCGCCAGTCAGCTGTCAGATGAGGATGCTGCGGCGATCGTCGATTCGGGAGGCGGCGACGCCGAACTGAGCGAGGAGGGGGCCACCCTCTCGCTCGACCTGTTGAACTGCGCCGACAACGAGGCGGTCATCGATACCTTCATCGAAGGCCTGGAACAGTCGGGCCAGCCCTTTGACGAGGGTTGCGTGCGCGAGGGCCTGGAGGACTTCGATGTCAGCGAGCTCGCCGCCGCCGGCCAGACGGGCGACATTCCCGACAGCCTGATCACCGGCCTGATCGACTGCTTCGAACTCGGCGGCTGATCAACTCGAAACAACACGAACGGGCGGCGTGAACGCCTCCCATACGCGAACGGGCCCGCTCACCTTTCGGTGAGCGGGCCCGTTGCTGTTCAGGGCGCTACCGGCACAACCGGCGGCGCAGACCGATCAGCCCGAGTAGACCCCGAGGGATCCTTCGAGGTTGATCACATCGCCCTGTTCCTCGAACACCTGGTCGGTGGCGTTCCACACGAGGATCTGCGAGCCCTCGCCGATGAAGCCGTCTTCCCCATTCATTCGGTAGGTCAGGCCGTCACGCAGGAGGTTGCTGCTGTGGTCGATGTTGCGAGCAGCGTTGATGATGGTCTCCCGGCTGAGCACACCAGCATCGGCGGCTTCCTGGATGACGTGCACCGTCAGCTCCATCGACTCCCAACCCGCAGCCGCGATGCCGCCCGGGTCAGCGTCAGAACCCGTCGCGGCGAACGCTTCGAGGTACGCCATGGCTCCCGGGTCGTTGGCAGCCGTGTCGGGGTTGTTGACGTCCTTCAGGTTGTTCGACGTGTAGACGCCGTCGGCGCCACCGTTGTCGACCGGCCCAAAGAAGATCGGGTTCGCGCAGGTCGCGGTCTGGTACACGGCCGGGTCGAAGTCCGGGTTCGCCGCCTTGGCGTTACCGAGCTCGGTCATGAATGCCGTGCACTGGCCCCCCAGCGGAATCGCCAAGATGGCGTCCGGGTCAGCCTCGACGAGGTTGGTCATCTGACCGCTCGGGGCACCCGAGTCGGCTGGGTCGATCACTTCCTCGGCGACGATGTCGAGCCCGAGTTCGTCAGCTGCGGTGTTGAACGCGTTGACGTAGCTCTGGCCGAACTCGTTGTTCACGTAGAACAGGCCGACGCTCGAGCCCTCACCGATGTTGTCGACGATCCAGTTGGCCCACACGGCCGACTCGATGTCGTACGCCACCAGCAGGCCGGTAGTCCACGGGAACTCATCGACCGCACCCCAGTTGGGTGCACCCGTCGAGGCCCACAACTGCGGGACGCACTGCGCGTTCAGGTCGGCCTGAATCGCCAGGTTGTTCGGCGAACCGATGACGCCGCCGAGCACGGCGACCTCGTCGTCGAAGACAAGCTCGTCGGAGTTGGCCTTGGTGAGGTCGGCCGTGTACTGATCGTCCTTCACGATGAGTTCGAGTTCCTGGCCGTTCACACCGCCGAACTCAGAGTTGTAGTAGTCGATGTACGCCTGCTGGCCGGCCCCGAACGGAGCGAACAGCACGGCGGGACCGCCCGACAACGGAATCGACGTGCCGATCTTGATCGTGTCCTCGATCGGCGCAGTTGCTGCATCAGGGTCTTCACACACCGACGTGTCGACCGCAAACGCGGCGCCCTCGGCAATGGCCTCGTCGTCGTCGACGGTGCCCTCGGTGGTGTCTTCGGTCATGTCGTCGTCTTCGGACATGTCGTCGGCCTCAGTCGTTTCCGTCGTGTCCTCGTCCGACATGTCGTCGGCCTCGGTCGTGGCGGTCGTCTCTGCCGTCGTGGTGTCGCTCGATCCTCCGTCGTCGTCATCGTCGCCACAGGCGGCGATCACGAGAGCACTCGCTGCTGCGAGTGCGAGGAGCTTCTTGCTTCTGCGCATGGTTGAGGTTCCCCCTTGATTGGTGCGCTGTGGTTGGATCACGCTCAGCTGTCCGACGCAGGTGCATCGGACTCGGCAGCCTCCGTGGAGGTGGCTGCGTCGCTCACCGTAGCCTCGTCGTCGCCCTCAGTCACAGCTGCTTGAGCGCCCGCATCGTGAGCGGCGAGCGGCTCGACGACGGTCCCAGCAGGAATGGCGATCTTCGGGATCACCACGGCGAGCTTGGCCCGCCACGTCTTAGCGGTGCCGACCGCACCAAGCGGAACAAAGCGGGCAAACAGGATGAGCAAGACCCCGAACACAACACCGCCGAGGCCGTCGAGCTGGGTACTTCCGTCGATGAGCCAGCCGAGGAGCCAGCTGTCGGCAGGCGCCTCACCGACCGAACGGGCATAGTCGTTGACGAAGATGTAGAACAGCGCGCCAACGAGTGGCCCCCAGTTCTGCGCAGCACCGCCGACGATCAACGCGACGAGCAGCGTGACCGAGCCAAACAGACCGAAGAGCGGGATGTCGGCTTCCACCAGCCCAAGCTTGAGACCGAACAGCGAGCCGGCGACACCCGCGATGGCTGCGGAGATACCGAACACGATGGTCTTGGTCTTGGCCAGGTTGACCCCCATCACTGCGGCGGCGGTCTCGTTGTCGCGAGTGGCGATCATCGAGCGGCCGATGCGGCTACGGAGCAAGCCCGCCGAAAGGATCGAGGCGACGATCAGGATCCCGAGCGCCAGCCAGAAGAACCAGGTCACAAGATCGGCGCGGCCCTCGAGGCCGGTCCAGCTCGGTGGGAGATAGCTCAGATTCTTCAATCCGGTGGCACCCCCGGTGACGCCAGCGAACTCCTCGTACTTGAAGAAGGCACGCACCGCCTCGGTGAACACCAGCGTGACCAGCGCCAGATAGATGCCTTTCAAGCGCAGCGCTGGGATACCGACAATGACGCCGATGATGAAACAAACGACCGCGGCGGCCACCAAGGTCCAGCCCGGCGTCCACATGTTCGACTCGATGAACGGGGTCCAGATCTTGCCGCTGACGAGCATCGCCGAGACGAACGCCCCGATCGCGAAGAAGCCGGCGTGACCCAGCGAGAGCTGGCCGGTGTACCCGGTGATCAGGTTCAAGCCGGTGACGGCGATGGCGATGATCAGCGCATCGGTCAGCAACCCGAGGCCCGAACGGG
>JBCBSO010000500.1:0-3412 GCA_039819205.1 Actinomycetota bacterium | reverse complement strand
GATCCCGATCAACCACGGCAACGCGTGGAGCCTCTACTTCACCGACCCCGAGGGCAACGGCCTCGAGTGCTTTGTCGATTCTCCGTTCCACGTCGCCCAACCGTTCGCCGGCCAGCTCGACTTGGCGAGCACCGACGACGAGATCGAAGCGTCGACGCACACTCAGCTCGCCGATCAACCAGAGTTTCAGCCGCTCGCAGATTGGGCGGCGGCGTTCACCGAACGCTTGAGCGACCGAGCAGCGGATTGACCTGATGGAACTCGGAATCGAGGGTCGGCGCGCCATCGTGTGCGCGTCGAGCCAGGGCCTGGGGTTCGCCTGCGCCGACGCGCTCGCCCGCGAGGGTGCCGACGTCGTCATCAACGGGCGACACCCCGACACGCTCGAGGCAGCTCGCCAGCGGCTGGCCGACACGCGCGACGTCGCGATCAGCACTGTCGTGGGCGATATCGGCCACGACGACACGCGTGCCGCGTTGCTCGACGCGTGCCCCGAGCCGGACATCTTGGTCAACAACAACAGCGGCCCGCCTCCTGGCCGGTTCACAGCGTGGGAACGCGATGACTGGATCGAAGCCGTCGACGCCAACATGCTCGCTCCGCTGGCGATGATCCGCCTCGTGATCGACGGCATGGCGGAGCGACAGTTCGGTCGCATCGTCAACATCACCTCGGCAATGGTCAAGTCGCCGAAGTCGGCCATGGGCTTGTCGACGGGTGCCCGCGCCGGTCTCACCTCGGTGTGCAAAGCACTGTCGATCGACGTTGCATCGAGCAACGTCACGATCAACAACCTGCTGCCCGAACGGTTCGACACCGCTCGCCAACAGCAGATGGCCGAACTACACAGCCAACTCGGCGGCATCACCGTCGAGGAGGCCTACGAACACATGAAGTCGACGATCGCCGCTGGCCGGCTCGGTACACCAAGCGAGTTCGGTGACGCGTGCGCCTTCCTGTGCAGCGCCCAGGCAGGGTTCATCTCCGGCCAAAACCTGCAGCTCGATGGCGGCAGCTATGAAGGACTGATCTGAATGCACACCATCGATGTTCCGTACCTCATCGTCGGCGCAGGGCCGGTTGGCCTGACCGCAGCCCACCTGTTTGCCGCCGCCGATCAGCCATGCCTCGTGGTCGAACGACGCGACGGTCCGCAGCGGCACCCAGCGGCACACGTGGTGAATGCGCGCACCTTGGAGATCTTTCGCCAGGCCGGGATCGACATGGAGGCCGTCCACGCACTGGCCAATCCGCCGGCAGATGCCGGGCATGTCAACTTCGTCACTCGGCTGAACGGCGAGCTCATCGGTCGACTGCCCTTCGAACGGCAAGGACCAGAGGTGTTCGAGGTCACCCCGACACCGTTGCGCAACATCTCCCAGCATCGGCTGGAACCGCTACTCGCTGCTGCCGCCGCCGACACCTCCACCATCGACCTGCGTTACGGACACGAGTGGTTGACAAGCGAACAAGACCACGACGGCGTCACGTCGACCATCCGCAATCGAGCCACGGGCGAAGAGTTCAACGTGCGTTCCACGTACGTGCTCGCCGCCGACGGGGCGGGGAGCAGAGTCCGCAAATCGCTCGGGATCGACATGATCGGCCCGCCCAGCCTGCAGAGCTTCATCGCTATTCATTTCGCCGCCACCGAGCTGCGACCGCTGATTGCCGATCGACTCGGCGTGCTGCACTTCGTGATGGATCCAGCGGTGAGCGGCACGTTCATTGCTCACGATCTCGACCACGAGTGGGTCTTCATGACGGCGTTCGATCCCGAGAACGAGTCGGTCGACGACTTCGACCACGAACGAGCGGCAACCATCGTGCACGAGGCGATCGGCGCAGACCACGTGGACATCGACATCGTGAGCGTCGGGTCATGGCACATGAGCGCGCAGGTGGCCCAGCGGATGCGCGACGGGCGCATCTTCTTGATGGGCGACGCAGCCCACCGATTCCCACCCACGGGCGGGCTTGGATTGAACACCGGCGTCGCCGACGCACAGGGACTGGTGTGGCGATTGAACGCCATCGCCGAGGGGTGGGCCGACCCGACGATCCTCGAGACGTACGAAGTCGAGCGACGCCCCGTCGCCGGCGTCAACTGCGAACAAAGCATGACGAACGCGTTCAAGCTGGCCACGCTGATCGAGGCACTGGGCATTCCGAGCGATCCGACGTCGGAGGGTGTGCTGGCACGGCTCGCCGACCCAGCGCATACCGCATCGATCGCTGCGGCCGTACAGGAGCAACAAACGCACTTCGACATGCTCGGGCTGCAGTTGGGTTACTGCTACGCCGACGGCGCGTTAGCGCGCGACGGTGATCCTCCGGCGCCGATCACCGACCCGAGCGACTTCGCCCCACACGCCGACGTCGGGGCCCGCCTGCCCCATGCGTGGCTCGACGACGGACGGTCGACGCTCGACCTTGTCGACGGCGGCGCGATGACGTTGTTCAGTCTCGGCGAACACGACAAGTGGGCGGCGTCGTTGGGCGACACCGACACTCCCGTGCGCCATGTGCGAGTGGGTATCGACGCCATCCCCGGCGAGTCATGGGCCAGCGAGTGTCGGGTGCGTCCGGACGGCGCGCTCCTCGTGCGACCGGATCAGCACGTCGCCTGGCGTTCCGACTCGATCGCGTCACCCGGCCCTGCCGGCGTGGGTGCCGCGCTCGATCAGATTCTGCGGACGCACTGACGTGGCGGTCAATGCGCTCCGGTACGCGCACGACGGACAGATCCGCTGGGGCCTGCTCGTGGACGGCGACGTACGACCGATCGTTGGCGAATACGCGACCACCGGCGCCTTCCTCGCCGACATCGCGGTCGGCGACCCGTTCGACGACCATCACCTGGAACCGCCAGTTGCCATCGACGACGTCGAGGTGCTCAGCCCGATCACCGCCAACCAGCAATACATCTGCCAGGCCGTCAACTACCACTCGCACCTGAAAGAGTCCGGCCTGTCGCCCGCCACGAGCCCGTTCAACGTGTTCTTCCGCAAGGCGTCGTCATCGATCTGCGCCGCCGACCGCGACGTGGTGTGTCCTGATCACGTGCAGTTCCTCGACTACGAGGTGGAGATCGGCCTGGTGCTCGGCAGCACCGTGACCGGCCCGGTCGACATCACTGCCGCGGACCTTGCGGACCATGTCGTCGGGCTGGTTGCGCTCAACGACGTCAGCGCCCGCGACGTTCAACTTGGCGACGGCCAGTTCTACCGCGCCAAGAGTTACCGCACCTTCGGCCCGACGGGGCCATTCCTCACCTTGGTCAACGCCGACGACCTCGCACGTTTCGACGAGCTGCGCCTGAGCTTGCGCGTCAACGGCGAGCCACGCCAAGACGCGCTCGCGGCCGAGATGGTGCACAAGCCGGCGGCCTCACTCACAGAGCTCTCCGCTG
>JBCBSO010000499.1:0-3418 GCA_039819205.1 Actinomycetota bacterium | reverse complement strand
ACACCGGCGGGACCACCGGCATGCCCAAGGGGGTGATGTGGCGCAACGGTGATGCGATGGTCGAGTGCTTCGGCGGCGCTCCAGTCGACCGGCGGTCGTTCCGGCGACGCCGCGGCGAGCGCGTCCTCGTACCACACCGCGCCGGGCAGCAACTCGTTGCCGGATTCGTCGGGTACCTGGAGAATCGTCGTGAGCCGGGGGAGTGCGGGAAGCACGTCGGACAGCGTCGGCGCGAATGCTGAATGGACGACGACCGCTCGGGCGTCGGCGTCGTTGAGGAGGTACGTCAGCTCGTCCGCCACGTAGCGGTAGTTGACGTTGAACGGGACCACTCGCGCCTTGAACGCCCCGAGCATGGTCTCGAGATACTCGTTGCCGTTGTGCAGGTAGATCGCCAGGTGGTCTTGGCCGCTCTGGTGACCAAGGAGGTCGCTGCGCTCGGTGTGGCAGCCGAGTCCCGAGTCGACGAGGTGGTTGGCCAGTCGCCGTGTGCGCTCGGTGACGCCTGCCCAACTGAACCGTTGCTCGCGGAAGACGAGACAGTCTTCGTCGGGACGCGTTGCCGCGATCGCTTCGTGGACCGCGGCGAGTGGGATGGTGATCGCCCCCAGCGATGACATCGTCGAAACGTACGAAATCCGCGGGGCGGCGAGCGAATCGTCGGCGCCGTCGTGGCCTATGAGATCATCACCGAGTGGCCCACAGCATGCGCTCCGATGTTGTCGATCGCCCTCGTGCTGTGCTGGTGACCGGTGTGCCGGGGAGCGGCAAGACCACGCTGGCGACGCAGTTGGCACGCGAGTTGCGTGTGCCGTTTCTCGCCCGCGACGATGTGCGCGGCGGCCTGCTGATGACGGCAGGCGCTTGGGAGCCGACATTGCGCCATGTGCCGTCCGGCGACGAGGCAGTGGCGGTGTTCTTGCGCGTCGCCGAGTTGCTGCTCGAGTCGGGTGTCAGCTGTGTCCTCGAGTACGTCGTACGCGCCGATCGACCCGCTGACTTCGAGCGACTCTCGGCCATCGCCGACATCGTGGTCGTCGAGGTCTACAGCGACGAACCGCTCCGCCGAGTGGCGCAGCGAAACGACGCCGACCGGTTGATCGCCAATCCTGCGGTGCTCGCGGCGACCGGCTTCGACTCGGTCGCCGCGCACACGGCGGCCGTGGTCGAGCGGATGAGCGCAGTCGTTCCGCAGATGCGCACGGACTTCGGCGTGCCGACCATACGGGTCGACCGCAGCGACGGCGTCGAGCTGGAGCTCGACGACCTGATCGCGTTCGTCACGCAGGAGTAGGCCTCAGCCCGCGCCGCGAAGGACCGCGACCTCGGGCATCAACTCAGGCGGGCCGAAGCCATGGTCGCTGAGCCAACGCACGTTCAGCAGGCAGCGCAGCGACCACCAGGCCTGAACCCGGTCACGATCGATGCCGGGTCCGTAGCCGGCGAGCACGTCGTCGAGCCGTTCGGGTTCGCCGAGCGTCAGCGTGGCGAGGTCGGCGTGCGCATCGCCCTGGCTGGCTTCGGACCAGTCGAGGATGCCGGTCACCTCGTCGTCGGCGACAAAGACGTGGTCAATTTGGAGGTCGCCGTGTACGAACACTGGGCGCCATCCGGTGAAGACGTCTTCGGCAAGCCGCCGATTTCGTTCGACGACCTCGGGCGGCAGCACATCGTTCGCCTCGAGCCACGCGCACTCCTCAGTGAGTCGCTCGGCGAGCGCCGCGATTGAGCGCCCCTTGCGCTCGGGTGGTGGAGCAGTGTGCAGGACGCGGATTGCTGCGCCCGCGGCCTGCCATGCCGCAGGCGATGCGTTCGACGCTTCGCCGAGCCGGCCGAGCGGAGCGCCATCGAGTGCCTGCAACGCCAAGGCCGGAGGCTCGTGCCACAAGATCTCGGCCGTGGGCACCGGCGCCGCGTGCATCGCCGCCACCTCGGCTGCCAATCGAGCGGGATCTCCGTCGACCTTGATGAACACACCACCGACGCGCAACGTGGCGCGTTCGTCGTGCGCGACCACAACCTCGACGTCCGGCGCTGGCTCCATCACGCGCAGTGTCGTCGATCGCCTTTGCTCAGCGGGTACTGATTTCGGCACGCCGAAGCGTGGGCGTGGTGGGGTCGCTAGCTGAGCGGCAGTGCAATCGGTGGGCCTTGCGGCGCGTCCGGAATACGGACCCGGCCGATCACTCCGGCCGCGGAGAGCGCTCCCTCCCAGTCGATGAACCGCTGGAAGCGCTCGCCGTCGAGCGTCACGATCGTGGCGCCGTGGATGTCCACGGGGTCAACCTCGAGTTCGCCAACGAGTTGCGCGGATGGTCGTGCGGTCCACCGCCACACCACGGTGCGCGCCTTGTCGTTCTGCAGCGGCTGGGCGAACCGTTCGTCGTCCAGAACCACGAACGTGCTTTCGGTGCCGATAAATGCGCTGCGCAGCCCGATCAAGATGTCCTCCATCACGTCGGGCACCAGATCTTCTTCAGGGTCGACCCGCCGGTAGTTGTCGTGGGTGCCGCCGAGTGCGTCATTCATGTCGTCCTCTCAGTCTCGGTCCGTCGGTCTCGTGCTGTCAGGTCCACTTGGTCTTCGGTTGCATTCCGCCGCCGGGCACCCGGATCGACCAGCGCCCCGGCTCGGGATTGGGGCCGTCGCCAAAGTCGTTCCATATCCGTTGTGGCCACTTCCATTCGCCCTTGCCGCTGATGTCGGTGTTCACCCACTCCCACCGCTGTTTATGGCGTTCCATGCCGACGAGTACCATGTCGCCGGTGGCGTCGCCGTAGTCGCCGGCTCCCAGCGCCGTGGCCATCGGGTTCGCGCCGACCACTGCGTTGGCCATGTCGGTGATCATCGTGCCGCCGTGGTGCGAGGGCGTCGAGAAGATGACGTTGACCGGAGCGGTCTCGTGCTCCCATGTGATCCACGTGTCGAACCACGGTTGTACGCAGTACCACCACGTATGGACCCGTCGATCGCGCATGGTGGGGAGCACCGTCCCGTTGTCGCCCCATGCCTGACGGAGCGCGAATCGCAGTCCTTCCGAGGCGACCTGTAGTACGAACTCGGGGTCGTATCCCTTCCAGTACTCGTCGGTGCCGGTCTGGAACCATTGCTGGAGCGCATCCGCGAGTGACGGCGCTGCCGGACCGGTCGGCGCGGGCATTGCGCCCAAGGCTGCGAGAATGTCGTTCGGCTTCGTGGGCGACATCAACACGGCGTAGGCGTTACGTAGATGCGTCTCGAGCGGGTCGCTATTTGCATTCAACAGATCATCGAGCGCGCCGAGTACGGCACCCTTCTCGAGATGGAACGGCATCGTTGGCATACGGACCCCCAGTCCTGTCGCTTTCCCCGACGTGATCGTAAAGAACTGGCGCGCCGCGAGCCAGTAGCCATCGGTCACATGAGAGTGAGTAGGCGG
>JBCBSO010000498.1:0-3426 GCA_039819205.1 Actinomycetota bacterium | reverse complement strand
CATCGCCGCCTCGGGGCCGATGTCACCCAGGCCGAGCACGGCGCTCCCGTTGGACAACACGGCAACGGCGTTTGACCGCCCGGTGACGGTCCATCCGAGCTCGCGATCCTCTGCGACCGCTTGCGACACGCGGCCCACACCCGGGGTGTAGGCGAGAGCGAGGTCGTCGGGTCCCTCGATCGGCGCGGTCGGCTCAACGACGATCTTGCCGCCGCGATGGAGCGCGAACGCTGGGTCGTCGACGAACGCAGCAAGCGCTCGATCGTCTCGGTCGTGCTCGTCGGTGGTGGAATGGGACATCGGTGCTCCTCGAAGGATGTACCGGAACCC
This sequence comes from Actinomycetota bacterium, assembly GCA_039819205.1. GTDB lineage: Bacteria > Actinomycetota > Acidimicrobiia > Acidimicrobiales > Ilumatobacteraceae > JABSQH01. Next base: position 3,096 of record JBCBSO010000498.1, on the reverse strand, counting down.
AACAGCGTCACCCGCCGCCGGATTCCGGCTGGTCGGGCGAGTTCGACAACGTTCAGCGTTGCTGACGTCGTGCCCCCCGCCGGACCCGTACCGGGATAAGTACGGGTGCGGGGACGCGTGCTGCTGCGGCGATTCCGGCTGCCGTGATGGTGGCAGCGACGGCGATCACAGCCGCGAGCACGAGGGACAGCGTAGCGGATGTGGTTCACTGACGGCATGGCGCAGCTCATGACCGATCTGGAAACGATGCCCGCGCCGGCCGATCCGTTGCTCGACACCGACGAGCGCACCGAGACCGACGAACCGACCGCAGCCCACATCGTGAAGACCAAGCGCGGTGAAAACGCTGCGGCCAAGGTGCTCGAAGCGCGTATCAACGGCACACCGATCGAAGCGCTGTGCGGTTTCGTGTGGGTGCCGTCGCGCGATCCCAAACAGTTGCCGGTGTGTGAGGAGTGCAAGAGCGTGTACGAGATGTACCGAGCGTTCAACGGCGATTTGCCCGACACCCCGAGCGACTGAGTGCTCCATCTCGACGGTTCTGTGTGCAAAATCCGGCGCCTCGTGCGTGAAATCCCCTGGATTTTGGTGCGACGTGGGTGAGCTGCGGATTCGCTTGGCGGTGCGCGGGCTGCTGATCACGCCACAGCGCGAGATTCTCCTCGTGCGCTTCGAGTTTCCGCAGCGCACTGTGTGGGCGCCGCCCGGTGGCGGGTTGGAGGAGGGCGAGGATCACCTCGCCGCGCTGCGCCGCGAGTTGCGCGAAGAGGTCGGACTGCACGATCCGACGATCGGTGCGCATGTGTGGAACCGCGAGCACATCATCCCGCATCTCGACGGGAAATGGGACGGCCAACGCGACCGGCTGTACGTGGTGCCGACAGAGCGCTTCGAACCCCAACCGGAACTCGACTGGGACCAGTTGCACGCCGAGCGGGTGCACGAGCTGCGGTGGTGGTCCGTCGATGAGATCAACGCAACCGACACCGCGTTCGCGCCCCGCCGGCTCGGCAGGCTGCTCGGATCGCTGCTCGACGACGGCCCTCCCGTGGCACCAATCGACACCGGCGCGTAGTCGAATCGGCGTGACGCTGTCGCGGCGACAGGTACGCCGCACGCGACTAGCCCGGCCGCTGGTGGCTCGTGCGGATGATGCAGGTCTGCTGCGCGGTGCCGATCAGTCGGCCGTCGTCGCTCCAGATGTCGAGCGACCCGTGACCGATGCCCTGGTGGTAGCCCTCGGGCCGGACGTCGAGGAGCACCCACTCGGTTGGCGCGCGGTCGATCACCCGCACCGTGTTGTCCAGACTGGTTCCTCCTGGGACGATGCCCAGCGCTGCGCACACCGCGAGGGGAATGATGTCGGCCACGAACGCTTGCGTCGCCGGTGATCCGATGCGTTGGTCGGGGATCCGACACCACAGCTGCAGCGGCCCGGACTGGGGGTGGTCCACCGCATCGAGCGCCCATGCACCTGCCGCAATGCGCCGTTCGAGGTGATCGAAGAACGTGCCATCGGCGTCGACGGCGAACGGTTCCGACATATCCGGACATTCGGTCGGTGGCGGCACATCGGGCATGCCGACAAAGGCGCGGGCGTCGCCCGACGACTTCGACGTCAATGCGCAGAGCGATGTGAACATCGGTCGCCCATCGATCGAGCCGACGACCTCGATCTGCGACGTGGCGCGGCCCGCTGCGCCGGTTTCGACGACGATGTCGATGTCGTCGCCTGGCTGCGGCGAGCCGATGAACTGCGTTGTCACCCACTGCAATGAACGATCGGTGGCCACTTCGGCCGCCTCTACAGATGCGGCGATCGCCGATCCGCCGTAGAGGAAGTCGAACGGCGTGCACAGTGCTCGCCGGGCGTGCAGGGTGAATCGGTTTTGGCTCGCCGCTGCGGTCAGCTCGAGCAGTTCAAATCGACCACCGTCGGCGCCTGTGTGAGTCGTCACCCCTCTACAGATACAGGGCGCTGGCGATGATAAAGAAGACGCTGACGCCCAAGATGTCGTTGGAGGCCGCGATGAACACGCCGGTGGCCACCGCCGGATCGGCCCCGAACCGCTTAAGTACCAGCGGAACAACGGCCCCGAGTGTGGTCGCCATTGACATAGCGACCATCAGGGCGAGCGTCGCCGTCGCTGCCAGCTCCGCTGGCCGATCGACGTCGTTGACACCCGACGTCGCAACGATGAACGCCGACAACACGAGCCCCACGATCAGGCTGTTGCTCAGCCCGGTCAACGTCTCGCGCAACACCCGGCGAACGTGATCGCCGTGCCAGATCGTCCCCGTGCTGATGCCCGACACCGTCACCTGTGAGGCCTGGATCCCGGCGTTGCCCGCCATCGCCATCACCACCGGGATGAAGCTCGCCAGAATCGCTGCTTCGAGGAGTTGCTCTTCGAACAGCCCAACCGCAACCCCTGCCAGCGTCGACCCGACCAGCCCGGCGAGCAACCACGGCAGGCGATGACGGATCATCATCGAGACGCTGTCGTTGGGACCGGCGTCGGGATCGAGACCCGACGCGATGTTCAGGTCCTCTTGAATCTCGTCGGCGAGAACGTCGGCAAGCTCGTCGGGGGTGATCCCGCCGAGGAGCCGACCGTTCTTGTCGACCACGGGGATCGTCGACACGCCCGCATCGCGCGCCACGCGCAGCACCTCCTCCTGATCGAGGCGCGGCCGTACCAACACCATGTCGGTCTCGACCCACTGCCCGACGGTGTCGCTGCCCGCATGGAGCAGCAGATCCTCCGGCTCGAGATATCCGACCAGACCACCGTCGTCGTCCATGGCGTAGATGGCCCGCACCGACCCGACCTTGGCGGCACGGTCTTGGATCGCCGCGACCGTGCGCGTCAACGTCCACGACGCCGGCACGGCGATGAACTGGTCGGTCATGATCGTCGCTGCGGTCTCCAACCCATACGACAACCGGGCGGCGAGGTCGCCGGGCGGCAATCGATCGATCACCCGCTCCCGTGTCTCTTCGGGGAGGTGGGTGATCAGCTCGACGGCTTCGTCGAGGTCGAGACCCTCCGCGATGTCGATCAGCCGATCGATCGTCTCGTCGGCGGCCAGGAT
>JBCBSO010000497.1:0-3433 GCA_039819205.1 Actinomycetota bacterium | reverse complement strand
GCGCCGCAGGGCGAATGGTGCCCTCGGCGAAGTCGTGGATCCCCTTCTGGATCTGCAGCTGGTCTTCACTGAGTGGGAGGGAGAAGTCGGACATGCCATCTAAGTTACCGTTGGGTAACCCCGGTTGTCGAGTCGCGCCATTCCGTTCTGTTCGCGAACTCCAGCGCCTCGCGCCGGAAATCCCCTGGATTTGCGTGGGACGTCAGCGGCACGCGGTTCTGTTCGCGAGATCAGGCGCCTCGCGCCGGAAATCCCCTGGATTTTGGAAGAGCCGTCAGCGGCGGATGGTGGTGCCGGAGGGGCCGGTCTCGACCGTCCAGCCGTCAGCTTGCAGCTCGGCGCGCAAGGCGTCGGCGGTGGCGTAGTCCTTGGCCGCACGCGCGGCATCGAGCGCGGCGGCCTTGTCGGTCGCGTCGGACGGCACATCGGCCACTGCTCCAAGCTCCAACCCGAGCGCCGAGCACATCTCGTTCACCGCCGCCACGAGCGCACCGGTGCGTTGGTCGTCGCCCGCATCGAGCGCCGAGTTCGCCGCGCGCACGGTGTCGAACAACAACGCCGTCGCCCGCGGTGTGTCGAGGTCGTCATCCATCAGCGTGCGGAACTCCGCCAGCACCGATCCATCCGCCTGGGCTGCCGGCACCGCTGCGGTGCGCGCGGCGAACGAGTCGAGTCCGGCAAGCGCCTTGACCGCACCGTCGAGGTTCTCGGGCGACACGCGCACCGGACTCCGATAGTGCGATTGCAACAGCAGCATGCGGTAGGCCCGATGGTCGTAGCGCTCGAGCACGTCGAGCATGTTCATCACGTTGCCGAGGCTCTTCGACATCTTCTCGCCCTCGGCATCGACGACGAACTCGTGGTGCATCCAGTGGCGAGCGAACTCCTTGCCGAGCACCGCCGCCTGGGCACGTTCGTTTTCGTGATGCGGGAAGCGCAGATCCTGACCGCCGCAGTGCAGATCGAATCCGTCGCCCAGAATGTCGAGGCTCATCACAACGCATTCCGAGTGCCAACCCGGGCGGCCATCACCCCACGGCGAGGGCCACGACGGCTCGCCCGGCTTGGCCAACTTCCACAACACGAAGTCGGCCGGGTGCCGCTTGCCACCAGCGCCCACCAGCTGTCGCTCGCCGCCACCTTCCACCATGTCGTCGAGCGACTGGTAGGCGAGCAGGCCGTAGTTCGGCACCGCCTCGACCGACAAGTACACGCCGTCATCGGTCGGATACGCCGCATCGAGATCGACGAGCTCGCCGATCATCGCCACCATCCCGTCGACGTACTCGGTCGCCCGTGGCGTGTCGTCAGGACGCGCCACCCCCTGCTTGCCCTGCGCGTCGAACCACACCGCTTCGCAGCGCTGGGTGATCTCCTGCCACGGACGGTCCTCTTTGTTGGCCCGGTCGATGATCTGGTCGTCGATGTCGGTGATGTTCGACACCAGCCGCACCTCGAGCCCGCGCCAGCGCAGATAGCGCACCAACACGTCGTAGATGATGTTCTGTCGACCATGGCCGAGGTGCGGGGGTGCATACACCGTGGGCCCACACAGATAGATGCTGACCTTCCCGGGCTCGCGCAACGCGAGCTCGCGCACCTGGCGGGTAGCGGAGTCGTAGAGGTGCAGCACGGCCGTGCAGCCTAGAAGCCATGCGCAACGACACCGCCGACGTTACGGACGCCGCGACGGTTCACCGATGAGCGAGACCACCACCTGTGCGGGTTTGGCTCATCGGTGGCAAACCGCGTCGTCAGCGATGAGCGAGACCACCACATGTGCGGGTTTGGCTCATCGGTGGCAAACCGCGTCGTCAGCGATGAGCGGGACCACATGTGCGGGTTTGGCTCATCGGTGGCAAACCGCGTCGTCAGCGATGAGCGAAGCCACCACATGCACGGGTTTGGCTCATCGGTGGTGGAGGAATCGCAGCTCCGGCTCGGCTGGTTGGCTCGGTAGCCTCGGGCGCGATGGCCAACGTTCCCGACAAGCCGACGCTCGACGGCATCGAAGCCCGCTGGATCGACCAGTGGCGCACCGATGGCACCTACCGCTTCGACGCGTCGGTACCCCGGGAGCAGGTGTTCTCCATCGACACACCGCCGCCCACCGTGAGCGGCTCGCTGCACATGGGCCACGTGTTCAGCTACACCCACACCGACATCGTCGCCAGGTATCAGCGGATGCGCGGCAAGGCGGTGTTCTATCCGATCGGCTGGGACGACAACGGACTGCCCACCGAACGGCGCGTGCAGAACTACTACGGCGTGCGTTGCGACCCGCACGAGCAGTACGTCGAGAACTTCGAGCCGCCGTTCCGCGGCGACCCACCAAAGAAGCACCAGGCGATCCCGATCTCGCGGCCGAACTTCCTCGAGCTGTGCGACGAGCTCGTGGAGCTCGACGAGAAGATCTTCGAGGATGTGCTGCGCCGACTCGGTCTGTCGTTCGACTGGGACCACCACTACGCGACGATCGACGAGCGGGCGCGGCGCGCCTGCCAACGTGCGTTCCTGCGCAACCTGGCGCGGGGCGAGGCCTACAGCCAGGACGCGCCGACGTTGTGGGATATCGACTTTCGCACCGCGGTTGCGCAGGCCGAGCTGGAAGATCGCGAGCGACCCGGCGCCTACCACAAGATCGCTTTCCCCCGATCTGACGGCAATGGCGCGATCGAAATCGACACCACCCGGCCCGAACTGATCGCCGCCTGCGTCGCGCTGGTCGCTCATCCCGACGACGAGCGGTATCAACCGCTGTTCGGCAGCTCGGTAACCACCCCGCTGTACGGCGTGGACGTGCCCGTGGTCGCCCACGAGCTGGCCGAGCCCGACAAGGGCACGGGCATCGCCATGATCTGCACCTTCGGCGACACCACCGACGTCACGTGGTGGCGCGAGCTCAATCTGCCGATGCGGGCGATCGTCGGTCGCGACGGGCGCGTCGTCGCCGACGCCCCCGACGGTGTCGACGCCGAGGCATATGCGTCAATCGTCGGCAAGACGACCAAGCAGGCGCAACGCATGGTGGTGGAACAGCTGAGCGAGTCGGGGGCACTCATCGGCGAGCCTCGGTCCATCCAGCATCCGGTCAAGTTCTACGAGCGCGGCGAACGCCCGCTCGAGATCGTCACCTCGCGCCAGTGGTACATCCGCAACGGCGGCCGCGAGGCCGACCTGCGCGACGCGCTGATCGAACGCGGCACCCAACTCACCTGGCACCCCGACTTCATGCGCCACCGCTACGACAACTGGGTGGACGGACTGAACGGCGACTGGCTGGTCAGCCGTCAACGTTTCTTCGGCGTCCCGGTTCCGGTGTGGTACCGCCTCGACGAGTCCGGCGAGCCGATGTACGACGAGCCGCTGACGCCCGACGAAGCGCTGCTGCCGATCGACCCGTCGACCGACGTTCCCGCAGGGTTCGACGCCG
>JBCBSO010000496.1:0-3442 GCA_039819205.1 Actinomycetota bacterium | reverse complement strand
GGCGCAACGATCATCACCGACTCGACGTCGGCGATGTTGTCAGACATGGTCGCGTTGTTGGTCGTCACGGCCTGGTCGCCCACCGTGTAGATGCCTCCACCGAATCGATCGGCATTGTTCGCGGCGATCGTCGATCGCTCGAGTTCGGCCACTCCGCTGCCGCTGAGCGATACGCCGCCGCCGTCGCCGGCCTGGTTGTTCTCGATCGCGGTGGTGACGATGCGGGCGGTGCCGACCACCGCCAGTCCGCCACCGTGGCCCGGTGCGCCGGCGGTGGTTCCGTTGCCGCCGCTTCCAGCGCTGTTCATCGTGACCGTCGACCCGTCGATGGTCACCGTCGCCGTGGCCAGTGAGCCCCCGCCACCATTGCCGCCAGCCCCTCCGGTCTGGCCGTTGCCGCCGTCGCCGGCGCGGTTGTTGCCGATCATCACGTTGTCGAGGTCGATGTCGTCGGCGAGTCCGGTCCCCGACAGTGACACGCCGCCGCCGTTGCCGCCGGCACCGCCCGCGCCGGTTGCGGCGTCGCCACCGGAACCAGCGGTGTTGTCGACGATTTGCGCATCGTCGAGGTCGACACCTGCCGCGACGACCACGATCGCTCCGTCGCCGCCACTCCCTCCGTTGCCGCCATTGGCCGCTCCGCCGTTGCCCGAGGAGTTGTTGGCGACGAGCCCGCCCTGCAGGGTGAGGTCGCCGCTCGTCCACAGACCGCCGCCGTCGCCCCCGTCACCGCCATCGGCCGACGCTGTGGCGTCGCCGCCCGCACCGGCGTCGTTTCCGTCGGCGGGTGCGGCGCCGCCGATCGTCGAGTCGGTGATGATCGTTGCGCCGAAGCTGGCCACGCCGCCGCCGCGCCCACCGCGTCCTGCCGGATCGGTACTCCCTGTCCCGCCGTCGCCTGCCGCGTTTGCCGCGACAGTCGTGGTGTCGATGGTGAGGTCGCCGGCGGACACACCGACGTACACGCCGCCGCCGTCGCCCGCGGGGAAGCTGTTCGTCGAGAGGTCTCCGCCGTCGCCGGCCTGATTGTTGGTGATCTCCGAGTCGGTGATCCACAACGAGCCACCGAACACGGCGACGCCGCCGCCGCTCCCGCCGTCGCCGCTTCCGGTGCTGTTCGCGCCGTCCCCGGCCTGATTCGCGGTCACGGCGACATCGGTCAGCGTGACGTCACCCGATCCGTCCGATCGCAGCCCACCGCCCGAGGCGTCGCGTTCGATGTTGTGCGTTGCCGCGCTGAGGTCTCCTCCGGTGACCAGCACGCGTTCAATCGTGAGCGAGCCAGGACCGAGGTGATCGATCACCCGCTCGTTGGTGCACCCGTCGGCCACGGTGATCGTCGCTCGCCCGGGCCCGGCGAACGTGATGGTCACGTCGTCGCCGGTGTCGATGTCGAGATCGCCGTCGGCGTTGGCGTCTTCGTCGGTCCCACACGCCAGTTCGAATGGGCCAGCGTTGCCGAGGGTGATCGTGTCGGGTGCGGTGTTTTCGAGCGCATCGTTGACGTTGTCGACCGCACTGCGGAGCTCGGCCGTCGAGCTCACGGTGAGGTTGGTCGGCGAGAGCGTCAACGGTGGGTTAGTCGGGTCGATGGTGGTGCTGTCGTCGGCTTCGACTGCGCCAACGTCGCACGATCCCGCCGCCGGGAACGGGCGAGCAGCACCCCGTTGATCGGTGCTCTCGACGCACGAAACGGCGTCGAGGAGCGGCGACGCCGAGAGCGGGAAGCGCGTGGCGGTCGGTCCGCCGTGGTCACCGATCCCGCTGAGTTCTAGGGAGGGAACGGTGGTCGACAGTCCGCACGACTGTGTGCCGCCATCCTCGACGACGTCGGTCGACAGGTCGACGTTGTTGCAGTTGGCCACGCCGCCGGGTGAGCCGCCGATCGCCGAGCGTTGGATGGTCAGCGTGCCGCTGCCGCCGCCTCCGGCGACTTCTTCGGCCGATGTGCTGGCGTCGTTGCTCGTGATCGTGGTCGCCGAAATCGTGGCGGATCCGGGCGCGTTCATCCAGAAGCCGCCTCCGGATCCTCCCGCGGCGTTGTTGTCGATCGTCGAGTTGACGATCGTGTACAGCTCGTCGCCGAACGTGCCGATCCCGCCACCGTCGTCGCCTGCGTCGTTGTCGTTGATGGTGGAGCCACGGACCTCGAACTCGCCCGCACTGAGGCGTAGTCCACCTCCGTCGCCCACGGTCGCGGTGTTGCCGGTGACGGTCGAGTCGACGAGCGATCCGTCGCTCGGTCGGTCGAGTGCGCTTCCCCCAACATGCAGCCCCCCGCCGCTGCCGCCGGCGGTGTTGGCGACGATCGTCGACGTGGCGACGTGCAGCGAGGCGTCGAGCGCGGCTGCGATCGCCCCGCCGTTGCGGCCGGCGATGTTGCCATCGAAGCGCGTGTTGGTGAGCCGCGCCGTCGGATCGGGCACGCCAAAATTGCGGAGGTTGATGGCGCCGCCGTCGCCGCCGACCCCTGCGCCGCCGGTACCCGCCGAACCGGCACTGTTGCTGTCGAAGGCGGCACCGTCGATCGTCACGTCGTCGGTGGTGTCGACGCTGGCGTCGGCGTCGCCGCCGGCGAATTGGATGGCACCGCCGCTGCCGCCGCCGCCCCCGGCAGTCACGCCGTCGCCGCCGTCGCCGGCTTGGTTGGCATCGAATGCCGATACACCGTCGATCGTCAGGCTCGCCGATCCCGCGACCGACACGGCACCGGCGTCGCCGCCGGATCCGCCCGACCCGGTGGTGCCCTCACCGCCGTCACCGGCGTGGTTGTTGGTGAACGTCACGTCGGTGAGGGCAACCGTTGTTGTCGAGGCGAGTGCGCCGCCGTCGTCGCCGGATCCACCCGACTGGCCGTCGCCGCCGGACCCGGATCGATTGACGGTGAATGTGCCATCGGTGATGTCGACCGGCCGCTGGCTGTAGATGCCGCCGCCTTGGCCGCCCGACCCGCCGGTACCTGCGGGATCCGCGAACCCGTCACCGGCGTGGTTGTTTCGTACGTCGAGTTCGTCGGCGAGGAGCGATCCCGACCACACGGCGATGCCGCCGCCGCGGCCGCCGGTGGTTGCGCCGACCGCCCCGTCGGCCGCGCGGTTGTCTTCCACGATCACATCGTTGAGCTGCAGAGCGGCACCGAACCGGAACCGGACTCCGCCGCCGCTGCGGTCGAAGTTGCCGGTCGCCGTGGTGGTACTGAGGTTGCCATCGGCGATGCGGATCCGTTCGAGGGTCAGGACGTCGCCCGAGGCGCGGTGGTCGATGACTCGCTCGGTGACGCAGCCGCCCCCACCTTGGTCGATGGCGATCGTTGCATGGCCGGGCCCGCCGAACGTGATGGTCAGGTCGTCGCCCCCGGTGATGTCCAGGTCGCCGTCCACGTTGGCGTCCTCGTCGGTACCGCAATCGAGCAGATAGGGGCCCGCGTTCGTCAGCGTGATCG
>JBCBSO010000495.1:0-3446 GCA_039819205.1 Actinomycetota bacterium | reverse complement strand
GACGTCAGACTCGGCTGACGTGTCAATGGACGTCAGACTCGGCTGACGTGTCAATGGACGTCAGACTCGGCTGACGTGTCAATGGACGTCAGACTCGGCTGACGTCGACAGACACGGTGAGTTGTTGCGTCGACGAGGGGCCGATCACCACGCCACGGACCGGCGCTACGTCGGCATAGTCCCGGCCCCACCCCACCGTCACGTGCCGATCCGGAGCGATGATCCCGTTCGTGGGATCGATGTCGAGCCACCCGTGATCCGGAACCCACACCGAACACCATGCGTGCGAGGCATCGGCGCCAAACACTTTGGGCTCCCCCGGCGGCGGATCGGTCTCGATGTACCCGCTCACGTAACGCGCCGCCAAACCAAGCGAACGCACGGCTCCCACCGCGAGATGAGCGAAGTCCTGACACACCCCGCGGCCGCTGGCGATCACATCGTCGAGCGGCGTGCTCACTTCCGTGAACGAGGGGTCGAACACGAACCGTTCGAAGATCGATGTCGACAACGCCGCGCACGCCTCCACAATCGGGCGGTTCGGCAGGAACGCTTCGGCGGCGACTCCCCCGAGCAGCGACCGGTGCTCGTTGACGGTGACGAACCTCGACGATGCGGTAAACGGCAGTACGTCGCCAACCAGCGCACCGCGCAGCCCATCGATCTGCGCAACAACGCGCTCCCATGCGGTCGGCCGGCGCGGCAGTTCCTGTTGTCGAACCTCGACCTCGCTCTGGCCCACAACGGCTAAACGCTCGTGGGGCTGATGAATCCCGAGCTGGAGCACTCGATTGCCAAACGCATCGATCGACTCGTCGATCTCATCTCCTACCGGGTCGCTGATCACCTCGCTTGCGTGCACCTCCTGCGACGGCGTCCCGCGCGGGAGGAGATGCGCAACGCTGTACCCGTCGACCATGGTTGCGCCGTAGTGGTACTCGGTGCGGTGAACGACGCGGTAGCGCCGCATTAGGCCGACCGCCAGCCCATGGGCCGCGGGTCGACCGGCGTCACCAGGTGGGTGCTCACTACGAGCCGCGCGATGCGATCGCACACCCCCCACAGATCGTCGAGGGTTGCCGCAATGCCTTCGACGTCGTCGTACTCGCCGCGACCGAGTATCGCCATGCCATCGAGCGCCAGCCGGGCGCCGTCGTCCCAGCCGAGCTGGATCGATTCGTGCTCGATCACACGCAGCGCCGCCGCCGCGGCTCGCGGATTCCGCTCGTCGGCCACGATCAGCCGCGCGGCCAGCGACAGGTCGACGTCGGAGCGGTGCCGTCGCCGGTAGGCCACCAAACTCTCGTTCACCGCCAGGATCAGCTCGACCAGGCGGCGGCGGTCGTAGTCGGCCAATTGAGCGTCGCCGGCATGATCGAACGGCCATGCGGCACCGACGCGCCGCATGAACGCGCCACGCACCGCATCGATCACCCCAAACACTCGCTCGACCCGCCGTCCGATCTCGCCGAACCGCCATGCGGGACCACGGACGATCGACTCGCTCCACAACCCTTCCAACGAGGCGAGGTCGACCAGCACGGCATCGAGCACATCGGCGTCGAGGCCGGCAGGGTCAGCCCACTCGTTGTGCTCCACGCGCGCTTCCACGATGTCTTGCAGGGTGGCGCGCGTGCTGGCCAAGCGCGCGAAGGCTCGGCCAGCGGTCGTCGAGAAGTACTCGCGCACCGACGACACCTCGGCGAGCAACGACCCGAGCTGCTGGGCGAGTGCCGCCAAGGTCTCACCGACGGCCATGGTGGTGGTCCACTCGTCACGCGCCCGTGCTGCGTTCCCAGCGATCGTGGCCACCATGTCGAGCGAGGTGCTGACCCACGGTTCGGCCGTCGGCGCATCGACAACACCCGACGTACGGTCGAGGACCACGTCGAGTGAGCGAGCGATGAACGCGCCCCGCTCCATCGCCCGCCCCGACCAGTACAGCGCCTCGGCGGCACGGGTCGGCACCGAGGTGAGCAAGTCCACCTGCGGCAGCGGCCGGCGGCGCACCAACCGCGGCGGGGCCACCGTGCCACCAACCACCCACACGTCCTTCGCGGTCGCCGACGTCGGCACGCCGGGATCGTCGCCAGTGGCGAGCACGCGGGCGCTCCCCCCTTGCATCACTTCGACGCCGCGATCGCCCGCGACCACCTGCAAGCGCATCACCACGGGCCGGTCGACCACACCCGTACCATCGAAGCCGGGGACCAGATCGGCCAAAAAGCCACCGCGCGCGGCCGCGTCGAGCCGCCGAAGTGGAGCGACGTCGGGGATCTGTTCGCCGGCGGTGCGCGGCCGCCGCAGCTCGACCCACTCGCCCGCCTCGTCCCACATGTCGGCGAGGACAGGATCTTCCAGTACCCCTGAACCGTGTGCGTTCGCCAGCCGCACACCACCCGCACGGGCCGCTTGCAGCACACCGGGGATGCCGCGGCTGCCTTCGGTGTTGACCTCCATCGGATCGAGACGGTCGTCCTCCAGCCGGCGATACAGCACGTCGACCGGCTCGAGTCCGCCGAGCGAACGCAACCACAGACGTCGTTTGCGCACGACGAGATCGGCGCCGTCAGCGAGGTTCAATCCGAGTTCGGTGGCCACGTACGACTGCCCGACGAAGGACCGATGCTCAACTCCGCCGGACAGCACGACGATGCGCGGGCTGTCGGTGCCGGCGATGTCGGCGAGCGCGTCTCGCACGTGGTCGGTGAATGTGGCGATCGATCGAACGCTCGACCCGGCCGGCCGATGGGCGATCGCCTCGCGCTGCACCCTGCCGATCACCGACCGCCCGAGCATCGTGTACCCGAGCCCCGCTGGCGCATCGGTGAAATCCTTCACCACGTGCCACTCACCAGCACGATCGCGGATCACATCGACGGCGTACGAGGTCAGCCAACGTGGCCCCAATCGATGCCCGATCGCGGCCACGCGATAACGCTGGCTCGACCAGATGCGATGTGGATCGACGATGCGCCGGGCGAGTAGCGAGCGTTCGCCGTACAGATCGTCGAGCACCGCTTCGAGCATCGCCATACGGGCGATCACCCGATCGGTGAGGTGCGAGAACTCCTCGCCGTCGACGGCGAACGGAATGGGATCGAGCCGCCACGGGCGCGACTCGACCGACACGCTGCGGCCGTCGGCGCGGATCGGCAGATCGTGAACGATGTGACCAGCACCTTCCGACGCGAGCAGTCGATCGGCTTCGAGCTGACGGGTCGCCAAGTCGGACTGCCCGGCGATCGCCGCGGTCAACGACGCCGCAACGGCTGAACCCTGGGCGGGCGACGTCGAGCTGCCGGCGAGCGGCTCAGTGTTCGACATAGTGCGCATGCATCACGCGCTCGAGATTGGCCAACGCCAATTGCAGACGATCCATCGACGCGTCGAGTTCTTGCCCATCGTCAGCGGTTGGCCGGCACCGACGTAGCTCCGCATCCACC
>JBCBSO010000494.1:0-3448 GCA_039819205.1 Actinomycetota bacterium | reverse complement strand
CTGGCCGGGCCGTCCGCAGTGGATGTGGACGAGATTGATGTCGTCGGGGTCCATGTTCTCGACTTCGATGTGGACGTAGGCGCGGCTGAGCTCGCGGTTGAACGCCAGCGTGCCGTGGCCCCGCGAGTCTCGTTCTTCGCGCGGTGTTCCCGGCTCGGTCGACAGGAACTGCTCGGGGGCTCCGGGTGGCACGTCGTCCTCCTCTTCTGCTTCTTGTTGCGGCGATAGCCACGTTTGGTAGACGAGTCCAATCTCCTCGCCGGCGAGCGGCTCGAGACCGATATCGAACACCACCGGTATCTCGTCTTTGGGCTCGAGCGTGATGTCTTCGTGGCCGGGCGGATCCGGCGGGCCGGCGATCAAGAAGTACGCCAGCACGGCGATAGCGAGACCGGCGACGATGCCGAGGATCGTGAAGAAGCCACGCAGCGTCAGGAACAGATATCGGGCGAACTTCTTCATCGGTGGCCTTCCAGCGGTCGGGGGAAAACTGAGGTTATTCTCAGTATTGAGAATGTCCTCAGTATTCGGTACGATCTCGCTGGTGTCAACCCCGGTCACCGACGATCAGAGAGAAGCCGCCATGAGTTCCTTGCTCGATCCCTCCCCAGTCTCTGCTCAGGAGACCCGCTACGAACGCGTCGTCTACACGGGTATCGCCGTCGTCGTGGCGGTGGCCATGTTCATCGCTGCGTCCGGCTCGGGGTCGGGCGACTACGTCACCGCCGAGCCCCCGCCCGACGCGTTGAACATCGCTGGCAACGTGTTTGCCGCCGTCACCGGAATCCTCGTGCTCATCCCGAAGAGCCGGGCGATCGGTGCCGTGCTCGCCGTCGGAAACATGGTCTCGGCGATGTATCTCAACTACACCTACGACGGGGTCGACTACTTCGTCGATCTCATCGTCTACAACGTCGTGACGATCATCCTGGCGTCGATCCTCATCGGCCATCTCGCCCGCGATCTGACCGGACTCTTCGGTCGGCGCACCCGCGACACCGAGCAGCGAAGCGACGACGCGGCGGACGACGTCGCACAGCCGGCTGGCACGAGCAGCTAGCCGGGTTTGCCGGTGATGCTCAGCCGGGGAGCTTGAACACCGACACGAGCGTGGCGCCGCCGTCGGTGCGGAACTCCTCGTGATCGGTGCCGGCCTGTGCCCCGTAGGCGTGACCCGCCGCCATCGCAACGCCGTTGGAGATGAGGTCGCCCTCCAACACGTAGGTGAACTCGGCTTCCTCGTGATGGTGCGTGCCGCCGACGTACCCGGGCTCGAACTTGAACAACGCAATGACCTTGCCATCGGCAGCGGCGAGCATCTTCATCGCCACACCCTCGCCCATCGGTTGCCATTCGATAGCGCCGGCGTCGGCGAACGCCCACCCCGCCAGGTCGAAGCTCGTGTCGGTCGTCGTCGTGTCGGCCATGGCCACAGTCTTCCATGTGCGCAGGGCGTCGGTGCCCGTCGACGATCACGGTCGAGCATGATCGGTTTGTGTGAGCAGACATCGGTGGTGCAGCGATTTGTGCTCACACAAGTCGGCATGGCTCTTGGTGGGCGGTGGCCACCCTTCTCGTCGTTCGCCCGGCGGCACGTGCGCGGCCCGACTCTTGACCGGCCGCCGCGTTCTGGACGCCGCAGGAGGCCGTACCGTTGCCGTCGTGGGCAGCACGCCGATTCCGACGCCGAGCCTCGTCGTGTTGATCGGTCCGCCTGCTTCGGGGAAGAGCACCTGGGCAGCTGAACAGTTCCGTGCCGATCAGATCGTTTGCGCCGACACCTTGCGTGGCGTGATCGGCGAGCACGAACTCGACCTCGCAGCGACCGACGATGCGTTCGATCTGCTCGACCGCATTGTGGACGCTCGACTCGGACGCGGTCTCACCACGGTGATCGACACCACGGGGCTCGACGCGAAACGCCGTCGGACGTACCTCGACGTCGCCCACCGCCACGCTGCGTCGGCCGTGGCTGTTCGCTTCTCGACTCCCGCCGCCGAGTGCAAGCGGCGCAACCGAGAGCGCGCCCACCCGGTACCGGTGAAAGCGATCGACACGATGGCCCGCACCGCTCGTGACCTCGACCTGTCCAGCGAAGCGTGGGATTTCGTTATCGAACCCCAACCGGTCCGCACCGTGACCCGTCGGCTCGGCGATGTGGTTGCCGAACCCGCACCCGTTCGACCGGATCCACCAACTCGCTCCCTGTTGCGCATGGGGCTACTGGTGTCGGACTTCTCGTGGGCCAACGAGCCGAGCGATATCGGGCCGACATTGGCGCGCATCGCCGCCGATGCTGAACGCGTCGGATTCCACAGCGTGTGGGTGATGGACCACCTCGTGCAGATCCCGCAGGTTGGTCGTCGGTGGGATCCGATGCTCGACGCGTGGGGTGCGCTCACCCACTGCGCAGCGGCAACCGAGCACGTTCGTCTTGGCACGCTGGTCAGCCCGGTGACGTTCCGCCATGTGGTGCTGGTGGCCAAAGCGGTCGCCACACTCGACGTGCTCAGTGGCGGGCGAGCGATCGCCGGGCTCGGCGCGGGGAACAGCGAGCACGAGCATCGCGCCCTCGGCTTGCCGTTCGGTTCGGCGCGGGAACGACTCGCCATGCTCGACGAAGCGGCGCAAGCGCTGCGCATGCTCCTCGGTCCGGGAGGTGCCCCATTCGATGGCGATGTTCTGCACATCCCGGACACGTCGCTGTACCCGCGCCCGATCCAGGAGCAGGTGCCGATCATCATCGGTGGCTCGGGTGAATGGGTCACGCTGCGCATCGCCGCCCACCACGGTGACGGGTGCAATCTGTTCGGCGACATCGACACGGTGCGCCAACGAATCCGCCGCCTGCATGCCCATTGCGCCGACGTCGGCCGAGACCCCGCCGACGTGGAGGTGACGCACCTTGGCGCGATGCTGCTCGCCGCCGACAGCTCCGACCTGCGAACACGCATCGACGCATTGCGCCGACCCGACGTCGGCCCCGACCGCTACGCCGAGCAGACGAACGCCGGCACGGTCGACGACCACGAGCACGCGCTACGCCGCTTGGCCGAGGCGGGAGTCGACCACGCAATCGTGTCGGTACCCGACGTCGGCCGCCCGGGTGCCCTCGAACCGTTCGCCGCGCTGACCGAACGGCTGCGATAGTTGAGCGTGGAACGCCAGTCGATCGGGAGGTCGCGAATGTCAGAGACGAATTCCGCCAACGCACCGATCGACGTCGTCAACCGGTTCATCGGGCTGATCAACGACCGCGACATCGACGGGGCGGTCGCCCTCTGTGCTGCCGACGTCGAGTACGACAACGTCCCGATGGGCAAGAACATCGGTCGCGAAGCGACCCGCGAGTTCCTCGCCCCGATGCTCGGCGGACTCGACGACGTCGAATTCATCGTGCACCGCGAAGCGGCGACCGGGAACATCGTGATGAACGAGCGCACCGACC
>JBCBSO010000493.1:0-3451 GCA_039819205.1 Actinomycetota bacterium | reverse complement strand
GTCCCGCCGGGCATGAGCGCGCCCGGTGTGGAAGGTGCAGCACCGGGAGTACATGGCGACGAGTGGCATTGTCGGGTCATCGAGGTACACCGACGGTGAGGTGCAGATGCCGTCTGATGCCGTGCTCTGCAATGCGCAGTGCAACCGCTGTTGATCACCGCTGGCGTCGACGGTGATCGGGAACGAACCGATGCGCCGATCGTTGGCCCACTCTCGCGTGTCGGCACCGAGGGCCGCAGCACGCTCCAAGCGATCGGCGTCGTCGTCGACGTACACCACGCCACCCGCCCCCGCTGCGACCGCCAGACCGACGGCGTAGAGGCCGATCGAGTTTGGCCCGCTCGGTCCCGCCATGATCAACACGTCGGCGCCCGGCCAGGCGGCAAGTGGGGGGCCGACCGTGCGCCATGCGTCGGGCATGTTGTCACTGCAACTCGCCGCCGTGCGCGGCGCCACGCGGTCGGGGAGCGGCACCAACATCGCATCGGCGTGTGGCACGTGGACCAGGTCGGCGACGTGGCCGCCCCACCCTGTGCCACCCATGTCACCCAGTCCGTACGTCGACATCGGCCGATGCGCTGCGCAGTTGCCGGTGCGTCCTGCACGGCAGCGGTCGCACTCGCCACATGAGATCTGAAATGGGACGACGACGCGGTCGCCGGGAGCGACCGAGCGCACGTCGTCGCCGACCTCGACCACCTCGGCGACCGACTCGTGGCCGAACGGGTACGCCGTCCCGAGCATCGGGTAGCGGCCGGAGATCACCGCCACGTCGAGATCACACGTTGCGACCGCGAGTGGGCACACGATCGCCTCGTTGTCGTGCTCGATGACTGGCTCGGCGACCTCGTCCCAGCGCAACGATCCATGGTCGACAACGACGAGTTGGCGCATCGCAGCTCCTTCCGATAGCGAATAAGACGACTGTCTTAGTCGCGTTGACGACGCCTGGTCAAACCGCACAGGGTCGTGACCTTTCCTGCCCGAGTGGGGCATACGCTCGGCACGTGGCGAGCGAACGAACGAGTCGTGAACGCATGGTGGCGGCCGCTGCTCGATGTCTGCAACGCGACGGCTACGCGGCAACGAGCTGGCGGCGAGTTGTTGTTGAAGCCGATGCGCCGTGGGGCTCGCAGGCGCATCACTTTCCGCACGGCAAGGAGCAGCTGGTTGGTGAGGCCCTCGATCTCAGCGGTGGTCGGTTCCACGCACTGCTATCTGCGCTACTCGCCGAGCACGATCCGGCGACCGCCCTCGAAACCTGGGGTGACCTGGCGGCGCAAACACTCGATGCCAGCAGTTACGCCGACGGGTGCCCAATCGCCACCACGATGCTCGAACAGGCCCATCACTCGACAGCACTTGCCCAGCGTGGCGATGCCGTGTTCAACAGTTGGTCGCGCGAGTGGGCTGCTGCCCTCGGTAATCACGGACTCGACGAGGCCTCGGCTCAGCGCACCGCAACGTTGATCCTCGCTGGCATGGAGGGTGGTCTCCTGCTGGCCCGGACGGCGCGCGACGGTGCGCCGTTGCGCAGCGTGGCGCAGTCACTTGCCGACGTCGTCCGTGCTGCGACCTGACGACCTGGCTTCTGTGCGCAAAATCCGGCGCCAGGCGCCGGGAATCCCCGGGATTTGGGTGGGGTGTTACTCGCTGACTTCGGTCTCGGGGGCGGACCGGGTACCGAGGAGAAGCTTGCGCAACGGCGGCGGCGAGGTCTCGTTGGCCGCGGACACGTCGATCCGACCAAGCGCGTCGATTCCCTCGGTGAGCGATGCCGACGCGGCGTCGTTCCAAGCGCTCCGGTAGGGGAGGAACGTCAGCTCGTCGGCGCGCTCGGCGAGATCGTCGTAGCCGTAGTCGTTCGGGTGGGAACGACCGGCTTGCGGGACTGCCGCTTTCTCCCGTCCTGCCGTCATCGACCCGAGGTAGTCGCCGATCCCGCGCATCGTCGACCGCAGCCGAGTCCATCGGTGACGTGTCCACTGCGCGCCGGCGATGTCGTCGTCGTTCTCGGCGGCGGTCGAGTACAGCGGGCGCTCGCCGCGCACCATCCATGCGAGATTCTGTCCGGCGGCCAACCCACGCGGTCCGAGACCCTCGATCGTCGCAGTCGGCATGTCGAGATTCATCCCGCCCTCGGTTGGTCCGAGACGAATCGTGCAGATCCGGTCGCGTACGCCCAAGGCCCGCGTCATCGAGTTGTCCGACCAGTTCTGCATCGTGTTCAACACCTCGCCGAGCAGACCGACGGTCGAATCGATCTCCGTGACCGGCGCAGTGCGCCCCGAGCCGGTGCTGATCGGCCGCCACACGTTGTTGTGGGCATACGACATCACCACGGCGTCGTCGTCAGATGTTGGCGCCGGCCCGCTCGTTCCCGACGACAGGTTGATGCCGTAGGTCGGCCGCGACGGGAGGGGCGCGTCGAACAGGTGCACCGGCAGGTTCGAGCAGATGCCGCCGTCGCTGAGCCACACCTCGTGATATTCGGTGTCCCAGGCCTCGCCCTGTCGAACCGGTGTGAGGCGCCACAGCGGAATCGCCGACAACAGCACCGGGAACGACAGGCTGGTGCGTGCGCCGAGCAGGATCGGGAGCTCGTCGGCGGGAGGGAGCTGCAGGAGTCCCTGCTTCTCGAGTTGTTCCCGCTGGCTCGAGGTGCGGGTCGCCACGCGGCCGCGATCGATGATGTGTTGCGCGACGGGGGCTGGGAACAGCGCAGTCATGTCGTCGGGCGCGAAGGCCCAGGTGTTGTCGTCGAAGGGGAAGTTCTCGCTGGAGCTCTGCGACAAGTTGGTGGTGAGGGTGACCAACCCGATCTCGTATTCCCGTAGGTCGCCGTAGGTCAGCGGTCGCTGCTCGCCCGAGGGTTCGGCCACACGGGTTGGCCCGGCCATCTGCTCGATGCGTTCATGAAGCCATTCGGTCAGGCCGACCGTGTTGCCGACCGACGCTCCCGAGCACAAACCGTGCCGGTTCTCCTTCTGTTGTGTTGGCGCGCTCGAGAGCAGCGCGCGGGCGCCAACGACGAGTCGGGCGACGAAGTACACCACGGCGCCGACCACCAGCGCGAGGACTGCGAAGGCAATGGTCGCCGGCGCTGGATCGAGGATGAGCCACACGATCGCGGCGATGGGCAGAACGAACGCGGCAAGAGCGACGATCGGGGAGGGCACGACCGACGACCGGGCGAGCACCGTCGGCACGAGCGACCGCAGCCGGGCGAACGCGCCCGCGTCGCTGAGCTTGCGCTGTTGCCAGATCAGATCGAAGTAGGTCCGCGTGGACGCTTGCGGCACGAACAGCCCCTGCAGCTTCGTCTCGCCGGTCGTCGGATCGGTCGTCGCCATCGTGATCGATCGGTGGTCGAGCCGCCTCCTCCCGCTCGCGGCCCTGTTCGGGATGTCGCTCGTGTTCCCCGACGAGACCCCGTCGCGATTCGGCGTTG
>JBCBSO010000492.1:0-3456 GCA_039819205.1 Actinomycetota bacterium | reverse complement strand
GTCGGTGCGCACGGTGACGTCCTCACCCAAGTAGCTCAGGGTGACCTCGGCGCCGACGATGTCGGTGCCGTCGACCAGGTCTTCAAGCGAGCCGAATACGTCGATCCCAGCCGGATCGCTCGTGACCTGCTGGAGCGTGACCAACGACTCGCGTTTGGTGATGGTGACCGCCGTGGTGTTCACACCGGCGCCGCCGTCGTCGTCGTAGGCGGTGAACGTTGTCGTGTAGTTGCGAGACGCCGGGGAGTCATAAGGGAAGAAGCCCGGCCGCGGCACGATGAAGATCCCGCTCTGGCGGGGGATGTCGGGGCAACCGGCCAGCACGCCGCTGGTGTCGCCGTTGCCGAAGTCCCATTGGCAGTCGATCGGGTCGTTTCCACCGCCTTGATCGTTGAATCCCTGGCCCTCCATCTCCCATTCGACGCCCCACGGGAGGGTGATGTCGCTCGCCGAGTTCACGGTCGGTGCTTGATTGAGGATGACGAACGGTTGTGACGCGGTTGCCGCCTGCAGGTGTTGGTCGATCGCCGTCAGCGTCGCCGTGGCGGCGCCGTTCTCGCGCGGCGCGAGCGTGCCGGTTGGTGCGGTCCGAGTGACGACCTCGGTCGGGATGTCGAAGACCCACTCGTAGCCGTTTGCGCCCGGCGCGCCCTCGTAGGTGAACGATCGTCCCTCGAAGAAGCCTTCTGGGTCGAACGGGGTGAGGGTGATCCCCGTATCAGGCCCCGGGAAGACGACGATCGGCCGCCGCGACGTGCTCGTCTCGCCGCCTGACGTCACGCTCAGCTCGACCTCGTACGTGCCCGGCCCGGGGAAGGTGTGCACCGGGTGCAGCTCGGTACTGGTCGCCCCGTCACCGAAGTCCCACAGCACCGAGTCGATGCCCGCTGCCGACGTCGACAGGTTGTCGAACACCGCGGTCGGCGCCGAGATCTCCGGAGCGAACACATTGATCGAACAGATCGCGAACACTCCCGACGTGCCCACCATGTCGATGAGCCGGACCTTCACGTACGTGGCTGCGACGACATCGAAGTGGGCAACCGCGCCGGGGCCCGATGCTGCGGTGGTGTCGAACACGCCGAGACTCGTGAAGTCGCCGGGGTCGGTGCCAGTCGTCGACACCAAGACCTCGACCGATTCGGGAGACCCAGCCCCGTTGCCGTGGATCAGCACACGATCGATGAGCGTCGGCCGGTGTTCAGAGAGCAGGATCGTGACGTCCTCGTTGGTGTCCGAGCCGAAGCGGAACGACGATGGGCACGACGACAACTGCGTGGAGTAGTCGATCATCCGGTTCCAGCGGTTGGCGAGACTGGTCTCGGGACTCGATGCATCGATGACGGTCGCGCCGACGCCGTCGTTGCGGAGCACGTCGACACCGAGCTCGTTGAACACATCGAGGTCGTGGATGACGACCTGCCCGCCGATTGCTGAGTCGATGCGCAGCCGCACGAACCGGGCGTCGACCGCAGGGAATGTCTCACTGATCCTCGACTGGGCTGGGTCGTAGGGGCCCGAGTACACCTCGCGGAACGCCGCATCGTCGGTGGTCGTCTCTGACACCAACAACGTGAATGCGGTCGGTCGGCTCGACGATGACTCCGACTGGAGCTCGATGCGGTTGATCGAGGCAGTGTCGAGTGGGCCGCCGACGTCGAAGGTCGCCTGCGCGCCGGGGACTCCGTCGAATGAACCGTCGATGTCGCCGGCGAACGTGAACCACGGGGTGGCCGTTGGTCGGTCGTCGAGCATGCCGTCGGGCAGATTGTTGATGGCGAACGACGAGAACGACACGACCGAGGCCGGGTATCCGCCGGCGAGGCCGACGGCGCCGCCGTTGCGGTCGCGCGTGGTCACGCCGATCTCGCGTACCCAGATGCTGTCGCTGCCGTGGTTGTTCACGGCAACGAACTTGAGATACCGCGCCCGCACGGGTGGAAGCGTCATGGTTTCGGTGCCGTCGACCCGCGGGAGCGTGCCGCTGAGCACGGTGGTGAAGTCGCTCGGATCGGTGCCGGTGACGGAGACCTCGACCCGGTAGTCGCGCACCGACTGGGCGCTGTCGCGCGTGTACACATCGAACGAGTCGATGACGTCGCGGCCCTGGCCGGCGAGTTCGACGATCACGAACTGGTCGGTGTCCTGCCCGGCAGCGGTTTGCCACCGCGAGTCGAAGAAGATGCTGCCGTCGATGATCTCGCCGGCGGTGTTGCTGAAGTCCGACGACACGTCGATGACGCGGCCGCCGCGCTCGAAGTCCGACGGTCGGTAGCCGACCGACTGGGAGAACGCTGCGGCGACGGTCGCGTCGATTTTCACCGCGCGTGTCACGCGGTCCCGCCCGCCGGTGTCGTCCTCGACAATCAGGGTCACCTCGAACGTGCCAGCGGTGGCATACACGTGGGTCGGATTGGCTGTCGCCACCGGCGGCGAGCCGTCGCCGAAGTCCCACGATCGGGCCACGATGGTGCCGTCGTCGGTGCTCGCGTCGGTGAAGTCGACCTCCGACCCGGTGATGGAGAAGTCGAACGCGGCACTCGGCGGTACGACATCGACGGGGACGTTCTTGACGATCGTGTCCGTGTCGCCATCGTCGTCGGTCACGGTCAGCGACACGGCGTAGGTGCCCGCGGTGGTGAACGATGTGGTCGGGTCGGCGGCAGTGCTCGTGGCGCCGTTGCCGAAGTCCCAGTCCCAGCTGACGATCTCCCCGTCGGCGTCGAACGACACGTCGTTGAACCGCACGGTCTCGCCCGCTGAGGGTGTGATCGGATCGAGCGCAAAGTCTGCGGTGGGCGTGCCGACGATGGTGATCTCGCCGGTGGCGGTGCGCGATGTCCCGACGTCGTCGGTCACGGTGAGCGACACCGTGAACGTGCCCGGGTCGACGTACTGGTGAACGGGGCGTTGGTCGGTCGACGTGGCGCCGTCGCCGAAGTCCCAACTCCAGGCCACGATCGTGCCGTCGGCGTCGGTGCTCTCGTCGGTGAACGTCGCTTCCGCGCCCCCGGCAGCGGATGCCAGGGCAACGTCGAAGTCGGGGAGCGGAGGTGCGTCGACGGTCACGAGCTGACGGCGGGTGCGCTCGTTGCCGTCGTCGTCGGTCACGGTGAGCAACACCGAGTACGCGCCGTAGCCAGCAAAGCTGTGGTCGACCACCGGGCCGGTGGCGGGCGGCGATCCGTCGCCGAAGTCCCAGGCGAACGACGCCAACGTGCCGCCGTCGGCGTCGGTCGACGTGCTGGTGAACGTCACCGGCTCGCCGGTCACGCCGGGCACAGGGTTGAACACGTAGTCGACGATCGGGCCGGGATCGAGCACCTCGACATCGATCACCACGTTGTCGGTCGCGCCCGCGTTGTCGGTCACCGTCAGGTTCACCGGGTAGATGCCGGGATCGTCGACTACGTGTTCAACCCTGTGCCCGGCGTGACCGGCGAGCCGGTGACGTTC
>JBCBSO010000491.1:0-3456 GCA_039819205.1 Actinomycetota bacterium | reverse complement strand
ATCGCACCGGCGTGGCGACGACCGACGCACAGTACGAGCAACTGTGGGTGACCAGTGGTGTCACCGCGAATCGACCATCCGTCGACTTCGAGACCGAGATCGTGGTGTGGTTCGGCGCCGTGTACGGATCCGACTGTGCGATCCGTATGGACGACGTGATCGTCGACCTCGAATGGAGCCTCGTGTATGGCGAGTTCGTCGTCCCGGGCAACCCGCAGATGTGCCACGACGATGCCAACTCCGAGGCGTACCTCGTGGCCGTCGATCGAGCCGTGCTCCCGTCGCCGCCGTTCGCCGTGCAGCTCGGACGCGGCGATCCGCCGGGCGGCGTCCCCGCGGGCCGTACCATCGTTTCCGCAGACCTGTGGGCGCCCGGCAGCACGGCCACCGACGCCGAGATGGCCAGCGATCCTGAAGGCTGAGCGTCCGATCACCACGCTCATTGGCGCGTTGGGCCAGTACGTACCCGTACACCGGAACGGTGATTCTGTCGCGATCGTCAACCTGGGTTGGCTGCGATCCGTGTAGGTGATGTGGGAGCGTCGACGCGGTGACCGAAGGCGACTACGACGATCTCTTTCGCGATGCGTACCCGCGGCTGGTGGCGTTTGCGTTGGCGATGGCCACGCCACGATCTGTTGCCCAGGAACTCGCTCAGGAGACGTTGGTTCGTGCGTACGAGCACCGCGACCGGCTGGCTCGGATGGAGGCCCCCTACGGATGGTGCCGACGGGTGATGAGCAACCTGCTGATCGATCAGCATCGCACCCGTGCTGCCGAGCGCGCTGCGCTCACGAGACTGGCTCACTCACCTGAGGCGGGCGAAGCCGACGACGCGATCCTGGCGGATCCAGTTGATGCCGATGCGTGGCGTCGCATGTTGGCACCGCTCACCGTCAGGCAGCGTTGCATCGCCACGCTGTTCTACGCCGAAGACGCAAGCGTCGCGCGGATCGCGGATGACCTCGGTCTCAGCGAGGGAACGGTCAAGACCTCGTTGTCACGAATCCGCCACAAGGTCTCGATGCATCTGCGCGAGCGATCCGAGCACGGGGAGGCACGAACATGACCAACCGTTCCGACGACCGCAAGGATCGAGCACTCCGCGATGCCGCGCAGAAGTCACTCGATCGACATCACCGCTCGGTACGCGCCGACGAGGTCGAGATGGCGTTGCAGGCAGCCCGCGTCCACATCGTCGGTGGCAAGCGCACACATCGTCCCACCGGTCCGATCGTCGCCGCCGCAGCAGCCGTGATCTTACTGGTTGGTGCGCTCGTAGCTGTGAGCAATAGACCGAACGACAGAGCCGTTACCGACATGCCGACGGCGCCGAGTGTCGACCAGACGACGCTGCCATCGCGCACCACGACACCCAGCACGACGAGCCGTGCGACGTCGGTCGATTCTGCTCCCGCCACGTTGCACGACGTTCACGGCGCTCCGATCCTCGGCGCCTCTTCCGGCTCCGGGAGCGATGAGGCTGGGTCCTTTCACGACGTCGTTGTTGAGCACCTGCTGCACCACTCCGAAATCCTCGGCGACTCTGTCGACGAGCGTCGGCGCCAGCTCGATGTCGGTGGGTTGCAGATCTACACCACCCTCGATCCGGCGACGCAACGTGCTGCCGAGGATTCGCGCTCCGAGCTTCCGGCCAACTCGCGCAACATCGAAGCGGCGCTCGTTTCCCTCGACACCAACTCAGGCGCCGTGCGGGCGTTGGTGGGTCCGGCCAACGACGACGGCGTCAACATGGCGATGAAGCCCCGTCAGAGCGGCAGCGCAATCGGACTCTTTATCGTCGCAGCGGCCGTCGAAGCCGGCGCACAGAGCGACGATGTCATCGACGCCAGACGAGACTGCACGCTGCCGACCTCGAATCCCGCGGTACCGGCGCTGGTCATCGAGAGCGGCGCCGCAGGCATGGTCGGAACACTGCGCGAGGTTGCATCAATCTCGCTCTCATGCGGAATGGCCCGCCTCAGCATGATCGTCGGTCTCGACCACGTCGTTGACACGACCTACCAGATGGCCTCGTCCGACTACCTGCAACCTGGGGTGTCCAACGCCGACCGTCCGCCACTGGAGCCGTTCGCCTCACTGGCCACAGGGGCCAACGAGCTCAGCGCGCTCGACATGGCGTCGGGTGTCCAAACGCTGGCCAACGAAGGTGTCCATCGCCCGCCGTACTTCGTTGAGTTCGTCGACGACGCTGACGGCAACCGGCTCTACACCCATACGCCGAGCGAACAGCGCGTCCTCGGTCGAGCGGGGACACTCGAGACGATCGACCTCTTAAAGAGTGTCCTCCGGGAAGGCACCGCACGACGTCACGCTCCGCTGGCCAGCGAGCGCCCTGCGTTCGGCGTCACCGGGTCCCAACTCGACGCCACCAACGCATGGTTTGTCGGGGCAACGCCTCAACTCTCGAGCGCTGTGTGGGTCGGAGACCCGAACGCGTACACCCCAATGATTGACATCTCCGAGTTCGCCGCTGACGGCGTCCCGACCGTTCAAGGTGGCAGGTACCCAACACAGATCTGGAAGGCCTTCACCGATGCTGCGCTGGAAGGAACGCCGGCAACTGACTGGGAGCCACCGCCGGCACCCGCACGCGAGCCTGTCCGTCTCGTGCTCTCTGGAAACGAGTGCTTGTCGACTGGCGGTAGCGCCAGCGAGCCGCCACAGCAGATCCCTTTGGGACAGCCCTTGACCACAGTCGACGTCGACAGCGACGTCGTGCCGTGCAGGTAGTCCGTCGAAGAACCGTGCACCTCACACGAGGTGCGAGCGCACCTCTGCGGGTAGCACCCTGCCCAATATGGGGTGGAGTCCCCTAGCTCGGCTGAAGGAGGATCGGACCAGTCGTCTGCAGGATGAACTCGCCGCCATCGAGTGTCGAGAACTCAACGGTGATCGGCACCGTGAACGGCGCCGGCCCAAGCGTGAACCCCAACACACCGCCCACCCTGGCGGTGCTCACGCCTCCACCGCCGGGGTCGAGGTCGGTCTGCCAGAACATCGCATCTGGCGCGAGCGCGACATCGGTGGTGTCGATCAGTAACGACGTCACTCCCTGGTCGACACGTGTTGACATCGAGACGGTGCCGCCCGCGCCGGTGCCACCGACGGTCTGCAGCGGCACCTCCACGATGAGGTCGTCGCCGATGGGCTGCCGGTTGTCGTCGGCGTCCGGGACCACGGGTACCGGCGCGAGCGCAGCCCACGTCTCAGCCGAGGTCTGCGTGACGTCGCTGGTCGCTGGCGCGGTCGGGTCTGCTGGCCCGTTGACAATGAGCAGGGTTGGCCCCCGTTGTTCGACCGACAGCGGAATCGGCCGATCGAGCAGTGCGCCAAACCGAGTGGCCGGGCTGCCGTTGATCCCCGGGTTCGACTACGACGCCGACGAGGGCGGACTCGAACTACTCGAAGAGTCGCTCGACACCGATCTCGTCG
>JBCBSO010000490.1:0-3479 GCA_039819205.1 Actinomycetota bacterium | reverse complement strand
CCTGATCGGGTGGCACGTCCAGCGTGTTGAGCGACCAAGCAACAACACGACCGGAGGTGCCGCTCTCCATGATTAACCAGGAGACGTACGTGCACATCAAGGACCTGCACGCTCAGGGATAGACGATCAGCGAGATCGCTGAAGAAACGGGCTGGCACCGCACGACGGTGTCGGCGCGGTTGGAGAACGATCCGCAATCGCAGCCGTCCCGCGTTCCGCCAGTGCTAGTCGTAAAGGTCGGTGTCGGGTTGCAAGATCCGGTCGCCGGGTGTGTATCGGAGGGGATGCGACAGCCCGGGTGGAAGCGCATGAGTTGCCTCGTCGACGCTGAGTCGAGCTTGGATCGCCGCGGTGTCACTACCGGCGCGCGTTGCCGCAAGATCTGCGCCCGCGGTGTCGATGATGATCTGGTTGAGCAGCGCCCAGATGTCGAAGTCGTAGTACGTGTTGAGGAACTTCTGTCTGACCTTCGACGAGTCGAGGGCGACCGCCACGGACCCGGTCGATGTGTTGATCGGCGTGGAGGTGTCGATGTACCCGCCGCCGTTGGTGACGATGAAGCCTCCCGCGGTGTCGGTCATCGCGATGAGATGTACGACGTCGTTGGCTCGCGTCGTGAACAGCTCGAGCACCGTTGCGGCATTAGCCGGCTCTGGTGACGGTGGAGTTGGGAGCACCGCAGTGGTGGCGATGATGTCGGCGCCTTGTTTGGCCAGTGCGACCGCCATCTCGGGGAAGAAGTCGTCGCTGCCCAGCACGACGCCTACCCGTGCCCCAGTTAGATCGACGACGAGCGGTTGCACTGGAGCGGATTGATGTGCTGCGGCGTTGTTGGTTGCGCCGGTGGTTGTCAACGTGCCGTCTGCTGACACGGTGACGACGGCCTCTGCGGTCGTTGCCGATCCGCCCGCGGGCGTCTGGGTCGAGGTTACGACGCATCCACCTTGCGGCTGGCCCGAGAGCAACTCCCAAACGCCAGCCGGAACGGCCGACCCGTGCCGTCGACCAAGCAGAGCCAAGCACGAGCGACTAACGGATCCGGAGCAGGTCAGCGCCAGATCCCCTTCGACACCACGTCGACGACGTCGGACAACCCCCATGCGCGGTTGCATGAACAGCACACACCGTCGACCGAGAACACGATCGACGCCGCTGAGGTCACTTCGCCGTTGCGCACCGTCAACCGGACCGGCGGACCGTGCGAGCGTTGCGGTACGCACCTGGAACCAGGCACCGGAGTGCAGCAGCAGCTCGGAACACGAACTGTCGTCCGATGCCACCCTCGTTGCTACCGGCACGGGGTCTGATGGCCCGCACTGCCTTCACGATGCGCCGGTCGGCGGCTTTTGCGCGGCGCCCCACCGCCAGCTGCCGCCGGCGGTGTTCGACGCGAATGCAGTGGGCAAGCACATCCCGACGCCGAACGGCAAGAGAGGGATGACGTCGTCGCCGTCGCCGGCGGTCGATGTGAACCTGCTCGGTCACGGTTGGCTCAGCGGAGCGTGCGCAGCGGTCCCGATCGAGGAAGATCTCGCCGACCTCGTCGGTGTACGGGCTCGCCGTGGTCCTCAAGACCCCGGCGTGGTTTGTCATCGGCGCGGCCACGCCCGACCCGATGTCCGACGTCCTCCCGATCGTGGCACCCGCGAAGATTGTGTCGCTGCAACCCCGGCGTCCACAGGACGGAGCCCGGTGTGCCGCTCTCCGAGTACGACACCTGAGCGATTTGGACCCGATCGATTCCGCCGACCGGCGTCAGCCGCGGCGGTCGTCGACCCGGATCCCGAGGGTGTCGAACGTAACGAGCGCCATACTGGTGATCTGGGAGCTGTCGATGATCGAACCGCTTAGCGCGGCTCCGCCCCGGATGTCGGTGATTTCCGACCCATGCAGCCGAACGGTGTCCATCCTCGCCTGGGAGAAGTCCGCGCTACTCAGGTCACAGTCGAGGAACGAGACCGTGTCCAGCTCCGCTTCATAGAAGTCGCTGGAGGGGATCTGGCATTCGACGAACTCGCATCGCTCGATGTTTGTCATTCGGAACTGCGCACTCTCGAGCCGACAGTCGGCGAACCGGGTGTTGCGCAGCTGAGCGTTCGCGATCACGACGCCTGAGAGTCGACACGACACGAACTCGACGCGAGCGAACTGTGCGTTGTCGAAGATGCCACCGGAGATCTCGCATCGTTCGATCCGACAGTCCCGCATCTTTAGTCCGGGAAGGCCCACGCCGGTCAGCCGCATGTCCCGCAAATTCGATCCGAGGATCTTCACGTTGACCGCTGCGTCCGCAGCGCCCTCGCCGTGCATCGCGTAGCCGTCCCATATCTCGCCGTCCACGAACGAAGGGTCAATGATCTCCTCGAGCGAGTCGTTGATTCTCGGCTGAACCACCTGCATGGGTACGACTAGAGAGTAGATGACAGCGCGCTCGGGAGACCACCCTTGGCGAGTGTCCGCCAGCTGTGACGTGCTGGCGACACGGGAGTGGCAGTCGGATGCCCGTTTGCGGTCGCTTCGTTGACCGACGAACTTCCATGACCCATCGTCGTCGCAGCACCACGGTGGGCGTCAGCTGCGCCCTCCACCCGTCGCACACCATGAACCCAGACACGATCAACGATGAGCACCGAGCGGAGTGCGATGGCGCTCGTGATCCAGTCATGCACCGCTCGCTCCGGCTGCGATCGGGCGGTGGCTCGATCTCGTTCGCACTGGGCATGCCGGCCGATGAAGCACTGGATTGGCTTCCAGTCGGAGACGCCGCAGCCGCCCTCACGTCGAACGCGGCTCGCCAATACGGCCCAGCACCGGCAACCCTGAAGTGCGGCATCGCTCGGCTCCAGGAACTTCGAGGCATCGAGGCCGACCCGGATCGCACGTTCGTCACCTCGGGTTCTCAGCACGCGCTGTCGTTGATTGCGCGACTGCTCCTGCGTGAAGGCGGGTGCGTGTTCACGACCGAGTTCGCCTACCCGAACTTCCACGAGTTGGCACGACAGTGCCGCGTCACCGTCGTCCCCGCTGTCACTACAGACGTCGATCTCTCGGCGCTCGAAGAAGCCCTGACGACCCATGGCAGGCCGGCACTTATCTACGTGATGTCGCTCGGGCACAACCCGACCGGCCGCTCCATGAGCCGCGCCGCGATCGAACGTATCGTGGGGTTCGCCGAGGACTGCGGAGCGCTCGTGGTCGACGACGATCCGTATGGGCTCGTGTCGTACACGCCCGAGCGGCCGAGCTTCGTCGCGACGGGTTCCGACAGCGTTGCCGGAATCGGCACGCTCTCGAAGACCCTCATGCCGTCGTTACGGACGGGCTGGATCGACACGTCGCCTGCGCTCGTGAGCAGGCTCGGCGCCGTCCGCGAGGCCGCTGAGATCGACACGGCGACGGTGGGGCACCATCTGGCCGCCTCCATCCTCGATCGGATCGATATCGACCGGCATGTCGATCGTCTCGCCGGCTTCTACCGG
>JBCBSO010000489.1:0-3479 GCA_039819205.1 Actinomycetota bacterium | reverse complement strand
CGTCGGTGGCCGACGTGCCGATCGGGACGCGCGTCGAAGCCGGCGACGTCGCCGGGCCGGAGCCGGGCGGTGGCGTCGCCTTCTTCAGCGAGAAGCGTACGTGACCCCCAGCGGGCTGAGCAGGCCGCAGCGGCACGTCGAGCAGATCGAGGAACGCGAGCTTCGTCGCGTCGGGGATCTGATTGAAGCGATACAGCAGGTTCTCGCCGAGGTACGCGAACAGCTCGAGCAGGGTGATCCCCGGGTCGCTCGGCTGATGGTCGGTCCACTCGGGCGCGTAGACGGGGATCCGCGCCACCAGCTCGTCGCGCAGCTGTGCATACGATCGGTCGTCGAGGAGCGGGCTTCGCAGGGCCATCGCCGTCACCGATCCAGGTAGAAGGGGTAGACGAGCACGGTGCTGCTGCGATCGAGCCGGTGTTCGTAGTGGATGGTGAGCTCGACCAACGACGGTTCGGTGCCCACGCGTGCGGTCACCTCGACGAGCTCGATGCGCGGTTCGTGCGCCTCCAACGCTCGAGTGACCGTTCGCTCGAGGCGCGCCCGGGTGGCGACGCTGTTCGGCTCCATCAGGAACTGCCGGAGACCGCAGCCGAAGTCGGGTCGCATCAGCCGCTCGCCAGGCTCGGTCCGCAGGATCAGCTCCACGGCTTCGCGCACCTTGTCGGCGCCGGCCCGCAGGGGGACGCCGCCGCGTACCGGATCTGGCTGCAGCGGGAAGGCGACACCGGTACCCAGGCGCTCGGTCAGGAGATCCACGGTCGTACCACCTCGTCGCGCGTGACCCTCGTTTCGAACACGAGGCCGTCGGAGAAGACCGGTGCGCCGTCGGTCCCCGTGCCGAGCCCCTGGTCGACGAGCAACTCGAGCAGCGCCTGGTTGGCGAACCCATCGGGGCCGGTCAACTCGGGGCCGAGCTGCCACTCGGGTGGGACCGGGTCGAAGTCCGCCGTCGGCGGCGTCGTACCGAACTCGACGACGAGCAGGTTCGTCACGTTGTTCACTTGCACGTCGATCCCGAGTTCTGCGGTGAGGCCGAGTTCGCCGGGCTCGATCGACAACTCGGTGGCGATCGCCACGTCGAGCCCCAGCGACGGCGGGATGCAGAACTTGAGTTTGAGCATCCACCACAACCCGAACACGAACATCACGATCGGGAGCACGATGTTGAGCAGGAACAGCGCACAGATCGTGATGAGCGGGATGGAGAAGAAGCAGACCTCCTCGGCCTCTCTGACCTTGCCCTTCCCGGGCGTCGGGAACGCGCCGAACTTCGAGAACTCGAGCGACGAGGACTCGGGCGCGGACATCTTCACCGACGGCGGCGCGACCGACGCGGCGAGCTGGCTGAAGTCGGGCAACTGGATGTCGGTGGGGCGCTGAGCGCTCCCGGTCGGGTCGTAGAACGAGGCCAGGTGGAACGCCTCGCTGGGAGCCGACCACGCCAGGGGCCCCGGGCACGGCCCGCAGTCCGGTCGTGCGTACACGACGATCTCGTAGACGTCGCGTTCGTTGAATCGACTCACCCCGTCGACCGTGATCTCGTCGCTCGCCGTCGGGATCGCGGCGTAGTAGAGGGTCCCATCGAGCGCGGCATGCTCCGGATCGGTGGGCACTGCGGTGAGGTGCCGCATCGGGTACGTCCGCTCGACGAGCTCCGAGGGCTGGTCGTCGATCGGGACCCACGCTCCGAACGACCCTTCACCCGTCGGGACCCAAGCCTGTGTCCGCCGCTCGACGCCGACCTCCTCGCTCCAGGCCCGGAGCTTCCGGCGGGCAAGCTCGAGGTCGCGTGCTGCGGCGGTGGTGGCCCGGCCGGCGGATGCGACGCGTCGCCTCGCCCGCGACCGGAATGGATGGAGCACGCGGGAACGCTCCTTGGCGACGTCGAGCGCGTGGCGTGTCGATTCGATCGCCCGCGCTGCGCTCACGTCGCGGAGCAGCGTGGCCGCCCTGGTCAGCTCCGAGTCGGGGATGTCGACCGTGTGGCGACGGATGACGAAGCCCACCTCTGCGACGTTGTCGGGATCGACCTTCGGGAACCCGACCGTGTCGCAGTGCAACCCGACGGTGACCATGTAGAAGCGTTGGTGCGCCGGGAGGAACAACTTGCGGACGCCGGACGGCTTCGACGTGGTTGCGGAGATCGAGTGGAGCCGGTTGCCGATCGCACCCAGCGGCACGGGCGGTTCTGCGGGGACGATGTCCTGGAACTGGTCGTCGTCGTCGAAGACGACCGACCGCTGGGGGTCGGCCAGGTAGTCGGCGACGAATTCGGTCGACGCGAACTTCTGGATGGTCGGTCGCCGGGCGGTGTCGGCGCGTGCCGGATCGTCGACGCCCGCGCGTTCCCACCGATACCACGGCGCCACGATCTGCCAGTCGTGGTCGGCGAGTGCCCCGCTCACCAGATGTTCCCTGCGCCGGGTGTGTACATCGGCGAGACGACGCCGCCGCTCTTGGCGATGAGCGTGTCGCACGTGACCGTGCCGTTGAATTGGCTCATCGCAGCATCGACGGTGACGAGCGCCGCGGTGACGTCGACGGTCGATGCGGCCTCGATCGTGACACCGCCGGCCTGGGTCAACTCCATCTTGGCGCCGCTCGACGCCGAGATCAGCACGCTCTGGCCGGCGTCGTCCATCACGACCTCGTGCCCGCCTGGTGTGGTGATGCGGATCGCCACCGCACCCTCGGTGTCGTCGAACTCGAGCATGCTGCCCGACCGCGTCTTGATCACGCGCTTGTCGTTGGCGTCGCTGAACTCCTCTGGCGGCGCGGCGTTCCCGTTCCACACCGCGCCGACGACGTAGGGGTGGTCGAGGTGGCCTGCGAGAAAGCCGACCACGACGGTCGAGTCGATCTCGGGCAACATCTGGATGCCCTGGTCGGCGTCTGCGTACGGGCTGATCAGCACCGCCCACGCCCGAGGCGGTTCGTCGCCGTCGGTCGTGGCGAGCCATGGCAACTCGACCTGGATCCGTTGCCGCCCCTCCGGGTCACCCTCGAGCGCGCGGACGGTTGCGGGGTACAGGCCGTAGTAGGTGACCCCCACCGAGGTCGGCGCGGCGTGGGTGTGGATCATTGTCCGAGTCCCGGACGCTCGGCGGTGAACTGCGTGCGGTAGCCGACCGTGAGGTCGTAGCTGTGGTGTGCGTGCACGACGCGGTAGCCCGCCCCTGCGAACGGCCGGCCGACGCGCTGCAGCTCCAATCGGGCGCCCGGCACGAGGTCCGGCGTACCCGACGTGGTCCCGTCGACGCGCACGAACGCCCGGCCGCGCCGGCGCATCTCGGCCTCGGCATAGGCGGTTGCGCTCTCCGCGGACAACACGTCGTGGCGAGCGCGCGACACCGGGACGTCACCGAACACTTCGGCGACGACCTCGGCGCCGACGCGCCCGTCCGCGACCTCGGCGCTGACGACGTCGCTCGCCGCGCTTTCGGAGATCGCCTCGACTGCGGCATCGTCCCAGCCCC
>JBCBSO010000488.1:0-3490 GCA_039819205.1 Actinomycetota bacterium | reverse complement strand
CCAACGTGTGGTCGCCGCTCGAGTACGCCGCGCATGTGCGCGACGTCTATGAGCTCTACGACGGCGGTCTCGTCCTGGTCCCAGTTCGGATACTGCGCGCCATCGGTCTCGAGCATTAGCCGCAACCGCTCGTCGTAGAGCTCATAGACGTCGCGCACATGCGCGGCGTACTCGAGCGGCGACCACACGTTGGGCTCGGGCCGCGTCCGCAACGCGCTGGGATCACGACCCAACACCCGCTGCCAGCGGCGAGCGTTTTCTCGAATGAGCGTGCCGATCTCGTCGCGTTCAAACGTGCGCACATCGTGGCCACACTCGTGGCAGGTCGTGTCGAGGACCCACGTCCAATCCTTGCTGTCGGGGATGTCGACGGGTGTTGTGTCGTCACGTGACGTGTCGTCGCGTGTCATGGGGCGCGCCTTCCTTCGTAGTGGTCGTGAAGCGTCGCCGTTGACACCTTGAACGTAGTCAGCCGCGATGAACGTAGCGAGTTGCGCCGGACTGATTCCCGGCAGTTTTGCTGCGTCAAAACGACAACGCCCGCACCACCCCAGAGAGCCGGGACGGTGCGGGCGTCGTGTTCGTTGGTCGGTGGGGTTAGATCGCGTCGCCACCTTCCTCACCAGTGCGGATACGCACGATGCGATCGACGTCGGTGACCCAGATCTTGCCGTCGCCAATCTTGCCGGTGGCGGCGGCGGTCTTGATCGTGTCGACGACCGTGTCGACGGCGCCGTCGTCGACGACGACGTTCACCTCGACTTTCGGTACGAAGTCGATCTTGTATTCGGCGCCGCGATAGGTCTCGGTGTGTCCGCCCTGGCGGCCGAACCCGCGAACCTCGTCGACGGTGATGCCAGCGATGCCGGCCGCCTTCAAGGCGTCTTTCACGTCGTCGAGCTTGAACGGCTTGATGATCGCTGTCACGAGTTTCATGTAGTGATCCTTCCTTGTTGCGTCCGGCGATCAGGCGCTGTGCGCCAGGTCGCTGCCGTAGCCCTGCAGGCCGTGCTCGGGAATGTCGAGACCCTCGACTTCCTCTTCCTCGCTGACGCGCAGGCCGATGGTCGCCTTCAGGATGGCGAAGACGATGCCGGAGGTGACGGCCACCCACACGCCGATGGCGGCGACCATGGCCGCCTGCAGCGACAGCTGGTCGAGGCCACCGCCGTAGAACAGGCCAGCGTTGTCACGGCCAAGGAACGCATCGTCGTAACGAGCGAACAGGCCGATCGACAGCACACCCCAGGCGCCACACACGCCGTGCACGCTGACGGCGCCGACCGGGTCGTCGATCTTGATGCGGTCGAAGAACATCACCGAGAAGACGACGAGCACGCCGGAGATCGCACCGATCGCCAGCGCACCGGCGAAGTTCACCGTGCCACAGCCGGCGGTGATGCCGACCAGGCCGGCGAGGACGCCGTTGCCGATCATCGCCACGTCCGGCTTGCCGGCGACAAGCCAGATGGTCAGCGTTGTGGCCAGACCACCAGCAGCAGCGGCGAGCAGTGTGTTCACGGCGATGAACATGACGAACGTGTCAGCGGCGAGCTCCGAGCCGGGGTTGAACCCGAACCAACCGAGCCACAGGATGAACACGCCGATGATGGCGAACGGGATGCTGTGGCCCGGAATCGCCTGTGGCTTGCCGCCCTCTGAGTAGCGGCCGCGGCGAGCACCGACGAAGAACGCACCCATGAGCGCTGCGATGCCACCCGTCATGTGCACCACGCCGGATCCGGCAAAGTCACTGAACACGGCATCGCCGAAGTTCCAGCTGGCGATCCAACCGCCACCCCAGGTCCAGTGGACCACGACGGGGTAAATGACGGCGCACATGATTGCCGAGAAGAACAGGTAGGCGACGAACTTCGTCCGCTCGGCCATCGCACCGGAAGCGATGGTCACGGCGGTCGCGGCGAACACGACCTGGAAGAAGAAGAACGAGGCGGTGGTCAGGTTGCCGACGCCGGACGAGCCGATGTCGAACACCGCCGAGCCCGACAAGAAGAAGCCGGAGTCGCCGATGAAGTCATTGCCGCCGCCGAACGCGAAGGCGTAACCCACCGCAAAGAAGGCAAGCACGCCGATCACCATGTCGGCGACGTTCTTGGCCATGATGTTGACCACGTTCTTCGCACGGGTGAGACCCGCCTCGAGCAACGCGAATCCCGCCTGCATGAAGAAGACGAGGCAGCCGGCGATGAAGATCCAGAGGTTGTCCATCACCGCCTGCACCGCTTCTGCGGCAAGGGGTTCGTCCTGAGCGAGTGCCACGCTCGGTACGGCGACCGCAACGCCGGCGCCAAGGCCGAGTGCGATCATTGTTCGAAGTGCACGTTTGCGCACGAGTCCTCCATAAGGGATAGGGAACAGAGATGTGAAACGGGTACGTCCAGAGGCCTCGTTGCCGCCCGGATCGGCGGGCAAACTAGGGAAGGGCCGTTTCTTGGGCGTCGCCTGAATGTTTCGTGTCTGTGAAACGTCCCTCCGTGACCGTCACACCGACGGACGGTGAGATATGGGCCGCGAACAGCGGGGTCGCTTGGGGAACGTGGGCGAACCGGTGGTGCACCATGGGCACACAGCTGGGAGGGCGGTCGCCCGCCCCGGACGCGCTCGGCAGGGCTCGAGGGGGATGGCCACTGGGCTTCGTCGGGGCGGGGCGACCGCACCAGCAACAGTAGACGTGGCGTGTTGCGTCGAGTTGGGCGGCGCGTGAACGGCGTGTGAAACGCCGCCACTCGCTCGACTTGACCAGCGGGTCAAGTGATCGGGCACAATAGACGTATGGATCTGACGTATCCCACCGAGGCCGAAGACTTTCGCATCGAGATTCGCCAGTGGCTGCACGACAATCTGCCCGATGGCTGGTTCGACGAGGGGTTCGAACTCGACGCTGACGCCCGCAAGGAGTTCAACGCCGCGTGGCCGCAGAAGCTCTTCGAAGGCGGGTGGATTTGTGCCACCTGGCCAGAGGAGTACGGCGGCAAGGGCCTCACCACGATGCAAGGTGTCGTCCTGGCCGAAGAGTTCGCCGCGGCGAATGCGCCAATGCGTGGCGACTTCTTTGGCGACACGTTGGTTGGTCCCACGCTGCTGCAGTGGGGCACCGAGGAACAGAAAAAGGAGTTCTTGCCGGGCATTCTGAGCGGCACCACGCGCTGGTGCCAGGGCTTCTCCGAGCCCAACTCGGGTTCCGACCTGGCCAGCTTGAAGACCTCCGCCGTGCTCGACGGCGGCGAGTGGGTGATCAACGGCCAGAAGGTGTGGACCACCCAGGGCCATCACGCCGACTACTGCTTCTTGCTCACCCGCACCGACCCCGAGGCCAAGCACGCTGGCATCTCGTACATGTTGGTACCGATGCGCCAAGACGGTGTGGAGGTGCGGGGAATCACCCAGCCCGACGGCACCGCCGAGTTCTGCGAGGTGTTCTTCACCGACGCCAAGTGCCCGGCCGACAATGTGGTCGGCGGTGTCAACA
>JBCBSO010000487.1:0-3497 GCA_039819205.1 Actinomycetota bacterium | reverse complement strand
CCTCGTTTGCACGCGGTCGGCGCGGGTACGCTTACGGGCGAACATGACCGGAACCACAGCCAGCACCCACGCCACCGTGGTCGTTCCCGGCATGCACCTCATGACGGCGCTCGTCGGTCCGCGCGACCAGTTCCTCCGTCAGATCGAGCAGCGTTTTCCCACCGTGCGGATCAGCGTGCGCGGCAACGAGGTGCGGATCGGCGGCGACGACACCACACGCGTCGCCGACGCCACGCGTTTGTTCGAAGAGTTGATCATGCTGCTTCAGCGCGGCCAGCAGCTCGATGAGGCCACACTCGAACGAATCGTGGCGATGGTCGACGCCGAGGAACGACCCAGCGAGATCCTGAGCCACAAGGTATTGCGCGGCGCCAAGGGCCGGCAGGTCAAACCCAAGACGGCCGGCCAAAAGCGGTACGTCGACACCATCGCCGAGAACGTCATCACCTTCGGGCTCGGCCCCGCCGGCACCGGTAAGTCGTGGTTGGCCGTAGCCATGGCGGTGCGCGCGCTGCAGGCCAAGGACGTCCAGCGGATCATCCTCACCCGCCCGGCGGTCGAAGCGGGCGAGCGCCTCGGCTTCCTCCCCGGCGACCTTATGGCCAAGATCGACCCGTACCTACGCCCGCTGTACGACGCGCTGTACGACATGCTCGATCCGGACGCGGTGACGCGGCTGCTGGAACGGCAGGTAGTCGAGGTGGCGCCACTGGCGTTCATGCGTGGGCGCACGCTCAACAACAGCTTCATCATCCTCGACGAGGCGCAGAACGCCACGCCGGAGCAAATGAAGATGTTCCTCACGCGCATCGGCTTCGGCTCACGCGTGGTCGTCACGGGCGACACCACTCAGGTCGACATCCCCAATGGCAAGAGCGCACTGGCGGGCCTGGAACGCACCTTGACCGGCATCGACAGCCTGGCGTTCGTGCACCTCACCGGTGCCGACGTGGTGCGCCATCGGATCGTCGCCGACATCGTCGCGGCCTACGAGCGCAACGACCGCTAACGCAATGACCGACGCGGTCCAGCCGGTCGAGGTCATCGTGACCGATGACCGAGCTGCTGCCGACCGTGCCGATCCACCTGTCGATCTCGCACGATGGCAGCGTCTTGCGGCGAAAGTGGCGAGCGATGTCGGCGGGCGTGGTGAGCTCACGCTCACGTTCGTCGCTCCGGAGGCGATCGCCGAGATCAATGCTGAGTGGATGGGTGCCGACCGTCCGACCGACGTGCTCGCCGCGCCGATGGATGCCGTCGATGGAACTGCTGCGCTTGAGGATTCCGTGCCCCGCTTGCTCGGCGACATCGTCGTGTGTCCGGCCGTCGCCGACGACCAGTTCGCCACCCACGCCGGCACGCTCGACGACGAGCTTGCACTGCTCGTGGTGCACGGCGTGCTGCACGTGTTTGGTCACGATCACGCAGGGGCCGACGAGGCGGCGGCGATGCGTGCCGAGGAGCGGCGGCTGCTCGAGCGGTTCCACTGGAACGGCGCCGCGCCGCCCCAGTTTCAGCAGCAACACAACGACGAGCGCTGAACGCGGCGACTCATCGCCGGGCCAACCCACCGTCTAGCGTCGCCGCAATGGACCTCTCTCTGGCTGGAAAGACCGCGCTCGTCACGGGGGCGTCGAAGGGAATCGGCAAGGCGATTGCGGCGTCGTACGCCGCTGCAGGCGCCAATGTGATGCTGAGCAGCCGCAAGCTCGATCAGCTCGAGGCTGCTGCGGCCGAGATGAGCGACGCGTCGGGCGCGGTCGACGTCGTCGCCGCCAACGCCGGCGACGAAGGCGCCGGCGAACGTGTGGTGGCGGCCACGATCGATCGATTCGGTGGGCTCGACATCCTGGTCAACAACGCCGCGACCAACCCCTACTACGGCCCAACACTCGGCGTCGATGAAGGACGTTACGACAAGACCTTCCAGGTCAACCTGAAGGGCCCGCTGTTCTTTGCGCAGGCAGCCTGGGAGCAGGCGTTGAAGAACAAATCCGGCGTGATCATCAACGTCGCGTCGGTCGGCGGACTCCGTGCCGAGGGCGCGCTCGGGGTGTACAACCTGACCAAGGCGGCACTCATCCACCTCACCCGCCAGCTCGCCCACGAACTCGGTCCGACCCGCGTCGTTGGTATCGCTCCGGGCCTGGTGCAGACCGACTTCGCCAAGGTGCTGATCGACAACTTCGGCGAGTCGTTGGCTGCCCGATTGCCGCTCGGCCGGGTTGGCCAACCAGAAGACATTGCCAACCTCGCGCTCTTCTTGGCGAGCGACGCCGCGAGCTGGATCACGGGCGAGACCTACGTGATCGACGGTGGCGCGGGCGTCGCCGGCGGGGGCGTTGCGTCGGAGTGATCGCCCAACGCTGCGGCGTCAGCGAGCGATGCCGTCGATGATGTTGCTGACGATCGTCGCTGCCTGTTGCTGAGTCGAGCGCTTGTGGCCCACGGTGAGGCGGAGCCACACCGGCCCGTACAGTGCATCGAGCGCCAACTCGATATCAATGTCGTCGCGTACCTGACCGGCATCGATCGCTTCCTGGAGCCGAGCCTTCGACCGCGCTCGACGCGGGGCCCAAAACCGTTGCCGGAACTCCTCGGCCGTCTGCGGATCGTGCGCCGACGCCGCCAGCATCTCGCGGATGAGCTGGCCCGTCGGCGAGTTGAATACGCGAATCACGCCCTGCAGGTGGGTCGTGAAGTCTTCTCGTAGGTCGTCGCTCGAGCCGAGCGGAGTGGCTTGCACGGTGCCTTCGAGGAGGGCGTCGAAGATCACCGCCGTACGCGACGGCCACCACCGGTAGATCGTCTGTTTGGCGACGCCGGCCGCTTTGGCGATGTCGTCAACCTTGGCGTGACTGGCGTCACCGGATCCGATGAGCTCGTAGGTCGCTTCGAGGATTCGCCGATGCGCCGCCTCGTCTCTGGTTCGCCCGCGTGGCACGGCTCGATCGTAGGTGGTCGGGACCTAGTGGCGTCGAGGTTTCCCCAACGCAGTCCGCGGGAGCGACGACGCCAACGTGAGTCTCTGCGGCGCCATGAACGCAGCGTGTGTGGCTTTCACGTGAGCCCGCAGCATGTCCAGCGAGGGCGGCGCACCTGGATCGGTGGGGACGACGATCGCCTCGACGAGTTGGCCCCACTCGGCGTCGTCGGCGCCGCGCACCATCACCTCGCCGACGGCGGGGTGAGTCGTCAAGATCGCTTCGACCGCGTCGGGCCACACGTTCTCGCCACCGGTGATGATCAGGTCGCCGCGCCGCCCGTCAACGTGCAGCCGGGGGGTGCCCTCGTCGTCGAGCTCCCAGTGGCCGACGTCGCCAGTGGGGAACCAACCGTCGGCATCGATCGGCGTCGAGCCGTCGCGGTACGCACGGAGGAGCATCGGCGCGCGGATGGCGATGTCGCCGCTCTCGTCGATACGGATCTCCACACCGGGGAGCGGTCGACCGTTGTACACGACACCGCTGCCGGTCTCGGTCATCCCGTAGGTGGCC